>DATGOS010000372.1:0-3494 GCA_035305725.1 Cyclobacteriaceae bacterium | reverse complement strand
TTACAGCGGTCGGGGAAACGGTATTGTTTACTTTGTACCAGGAGTAGATTTAAGATGTAAGATGTAAGACATAAGACAAAGAGCAAAACTCACATTCAACCCCCACCGGGGTTGACGGGGGTGCGGGTCAGCCACAGGCCCCTGGGTGATATCCGGGGTTATTCACATTCAACCCGCCAGGGCGGGTTGGCTGCCCCTGACAATCGCCTACCCAAAGCCGGGAAGTCTGTTACTCTGATATATCCATGACCGCCGGCGAAGCCCAAAGGGCTCAATTACAATAACCGCGGGTGAAACCCGTGGCAGTGAACCTTCCCGACACCGGCAACCCTGAAGGGTTGAATATTGGGTCTGGAGTCCATTAATATTTCAACATTCAATTTGCAATTCAAGTGAGCCAACCAAGTAGAAACGTTTTTAATTAATTTCAGGATGTGTCACTGGTGAAAGGGTCGACGGTTGACAGGCCGCGGCCCGCGGTAGCCAAGGCTTGGTCGGACATTCAGGGTCAAAGGTCGGCGCTTGAACAGCCGACATCCTGCAGTTCAACCAGTAGATTCAATCGTTGCACGAAGTCACTGCCTTGTACGAAATCTGAGACTTCCCGTAACTTTTGCATTTAAACTGTCGAACCTACCATCGTTCGCCTCGCCTCATTTATCACTCATAATTCATAATTCATCACTCATCATTCATCACTCATCATTCATCACTCATCATTCATAATTCCCAATCCGTTCTCCTGCGCATCCGTCGGGTTGAGCCTCAGAAAATCCACAGCATCCTTCACCATTTCCGAGGAGCCTATGTAGATGGGTGTCCTCTGGTGAAGCGATTCTGGTTGCATGGTCAAAATTCTTTCTTTCCCGTTGGATGCACTACCTCCGGCCTGCTCTGCAATAAAAGCCAAAGGCTTTGCTTCATACAACAACCTTATCTTTCCGGCCGGGGCTTTGGAAGTGGCCGGGTACAGGTAAATCCCTCCTTTTAGCAGGTTTCTGTGAAAATCAGGCACCAGACTACCGATATACCTGCCACTGTAATTATTGTCCTTGCAATACTTCAAATATTGGTGGGACCCCGTGTCCAGCAGATTGTGCAACCCTTCGTTGATACTGTATATCGTACCCTTGGAGGGAGCGGTCATTTGGGGATGGGAAAGAAAAAATTCTCCAAGGGTGGGTTCATAGGTAAATCCATTGACGCCGTTGCCGGTAGTGTAGACGATCATGGTAGAAGAGCCATAATGCACATAACCGGCAGCGACCTGGTTAACGCCCGGCTGCAACACGTCTTCGGGGGTAATGGGGCTGTCATTGGGGGAAATCCTCCTATAAATGGAAAAAATCGTCCCTATGGAAATATTCACATCTATGTTGGAGGAGCCGTCCAACGGATCAATGGCCACAATGTATTTCCCTTTTTTGTTTCTCAGGTCGATGACTTCATCTTCTTCTTCGGAAATAATGGCACAAACCTCACCGCCTTTTGCCAGCGCCCGGGTAAATCTTATGTTCGCAATTACATCCAGGTTTTGTTGTTTTTCTCCCTGGGGATTGACGGTGCCGTAGCTGCCGATGATGTTGGCCAGGCCAGCCCTGTTGATTTCTCTGTTAACGATTTTTGCGGCTAGGGCAATGTCTCTCAACAATTGGGATAGTTCACCGCTGGAATAAGGAAAGTCTGCCTGGTTGCTCATGATGAATCTGTCCAGCGTAGTTCCGACTGAATATCCTAACGGTGACTTGTCTCTTTTGTAAGGTTTGGTTTTCATGCGAACAAAGAATTAATTTTTTCCTAAAGAAATACAAAATATCTACAATAACCCAATGGCCATTGTCAATCGCCGTACTTTTTGATCACATTTTCAATGGAAGCAAAATAACTTCTTCCAAAAAGAATCAAATGCACAAGCAGGGGATACAGATTATAGAGATCCTTTCTGCTTTCAAAATCAGGCGCTAAGGGAAAAATTTCCTGATATGCGCTATAAAAGCGACCGGAAAAACCCCCGAAAAGCCGCGAAAATGCCAGGTCCATTTCCCTATGCCCAAAATAAACCGCCGGATCAATCAGGCTTGGGCTCCCCTCTTCAGTCACCAGGACATTGCCCGACCAGAGGTCGCCGTGCAGCAGGGCGGGGCTTTCCTCCGGAAACCATGAGGGCAGCCTGGGGTATATTTTCCTGAACTTCTTCAAAAAATTTTCCTCAAGCAATCCTCTGGAACTTGCCAGGGCAAGCATCCTTTCCAGTCTTTCTTCAATAAAAAAATCCACCCACTGACCTCTCTCCGGGTTGTGCTGCGGCAATATTGATATATAATTATCCTCCACAAACCCAAACTGCTTCGCGCTTGTCCTGTGCAGGCCGGCAAGGCCCCGTCCCAAATCCTCCCAATAATTTTTTCCGTGGCTTCCGGAAGGGATCCATTCCATCACCAGATACTGCAAGCCTTCCATGATTCCGTGCCCATAGACCTTTGGGACTTTCAACGCACCGTTTCTCCCCAACCAATCCAGGCCGGAGGCTTCCTTTTCGAAAATGTCGGGTGCTGTTTTAAAATTGGTCTTCACCAAAAAACTGCCGATGTCGGTGTCCAAAAACTCCGCGCCGTTATAGCTTCCTCCCCCGATTGAGCGGGAGGATATCACCTTTGTCTCCCTACCAAAAACCTTGAATAAGACATCTTCCCAGGGAAGTTCAGCGTTAGACATGAATCTTATGGTCCTCCAGGATCTTGTTTAAAAAATTTTCAACGGACTCCTCGAGGATATCATACACCTCTTCAAACCCATCGGCTTCTCCATAATAGGGGTCGGGTACGTCATCATGCGCCGCATCGGACTGAAATTCCCGGATCAAGTGAAGACGGGTATGGGAGAGCTTGTGCGATCGCAGCAAATCTTTGACATTTTTCAAATTGCTGCGGTCCATGACGATCAGGTAATCGAAATCCTTGAGGTCAAGCCTGTTGATTTGCCGGCCACGGTGATTTATTAAAATTCCCCTTTTCTTTGCACAATCCAGGGTACGCTCATCCGGACATTCACCTATGTGGTAATCTGAGGTGCCACAACTATCGCTTTTAATTTTACCTTCCAAGCCCTTCTCCCTCACCTTGTGGTTCAAAATAGCTTCTGCCAACGGCGACCTGCAAATATTTCCCAAACAAATGAACAGTACTTTTACCATAACCTGAAATTTCCTATTCCCGCTCCTAGCCGTGGAAGTGGAAGGGGCGGCGTCCGGAATTATTCTGAATAAAGTTAAATAATTTGTTTGAACTCCCCAGAACATTCGGCAGAAATGAAAAAAATTATTGTGAAAAAAAATCCCGTTTTGCAGGAACCTTTCGCCTTTCAGAAGCATTCTATGGCTTTAACGATACGGTTTCGGTAAAAATAAAATTCTGAATCACAGTTGATTAAATAGTAGTAACCAAATAAAAAGTAAGTATTATGTCGCTAGTAGGGAAAAAAGCACCCATATTTAG
>DATGOS010000371.1:0-2703 GCA_035305725.1 Cyclobacteriaceae bacterium | reverse complement strand
CTGACTTCAGGGAAAGCCGGGACCTCAGCGGCGAACATCCCGATAAAGTCGCGCAGCTCAGGACCTTGTTGGAGGAATTCAAGAAAGGGGACCGGGAAAGGTAGTGCGAAGGTTAATAGCAATCCCGGCTGTGGTCGTTCTTTATCTATGCTGTTCCTGTGGCTCCCCGACTGAAGAAAAAGAACAAGACCATGGAACGGCCACGGAGGAGGCCTTGCTTACCGGGCAACAGCTATCCCTAAAATATTGCCAGTCCTGCCACCTGTACCCGGAACCGGAGACTTTGGACAAATATACCTGGGAACGGTCCGTGCTGCCGTTGATGGGAAGGATGTTTGGAATTTATGAAGATCTGGTCCCCAGAAGTAAGGTTTTGGAGGGGGCCATTAACAAAAAAGAAGTAGAAGCGCTGAATATTTTTCCTAAAGAACAGACCATCAGTGACCGTGACTGGCAAAAGATCACCGAATACTATGTTTCCAAGGCTCCTGAACCCCTTCCACCGGACAGCCGAAAGGATCCCAAGTATGGGGGCTTAACGGGATTTGAGGTCGTTTTTCCAGAGGTCAACAAGCAAATCAACGTTTCCCTGATAAAAATAGATTCCGACACACAACAAATTTATGTGGGTGACTCCAAAGGAGGCAGGGGCATGTTGCATGTTTTTGACAGGCAGTTTCAGCCTTTGCATACGCTTCCCCTGCCTTCACCTCCAACAGATATCACCGCCGGAAATGACAGCCTGGCCCTGACATTGTCGGGTTCCTTTAGGCTCAGGCCTTCAAACAATCCTTTTGGGGAGCTAATATATATCTTTAGGAAAACCGGAGAGGAAAACTATTCATCCTTCAGCAGGTTTTATGACGTCTTGAACCGGCCGGTGCAGACTGTTTTTGAGGACGTTACCGGCGACGGGTCGGAGGACATGCTGATTGCGGAGTTTGGCTATTATACCGGAGCGCTGTCCCTGTATCAAGGCGCCGGTGACAACAGCAAGATGTATAAAAAAAATGTGCTGAAAAATGTGCCGGGCGCGGTCAGGGCTTATGTGCGGGATATGGATGCCGATGGCCACAAGGACGTGGTGGCACTATTCGGCCAGGGGGATGAGGGAATTTCTATCTTTTACAATGACGGACAAGGTAATTTTGACGAAGATAGGGTGCTTCGATTCAGTCCCGCTTATGGTTCGGTATATTTTGAACTGGTGGATTTCAACGGTGATGGATTTCTTGATATTCTTTATGCTAACGGAGACAACGGGGATTATCCCCCGGTATTAAAGGATTACCACGGAATCCGGATTTTTGAAAATGATGGGAGAAATAACTTCAATGAAGTTTATTTTTTTCCTATGTTTGGTGCTTTTAAGAGTTCCGCCGTAGATTTTGATTTGGATGGGGATTTGGACATCATAGGAATTTCTCATTTTCCTGATTTTCAATCCGGGCAGAGGCAGGATTTAGTATATCTGGAAAATAAAGGTAACTATTCGTTTTCCGCGAAACATCTTGACCGGAATATTCCGGCAAGATGGATCACTTTTGACATCGCGGATCTGGATGGGGACGGCTTTCAGGATATTGTATTGGGGTCATTGGGAATTTATAAAAAAGAGGCCGATGGGAATGAAAACAGCCAGGACCATCCATCGCTGGTGCTTTTAAGAAACCTTGGAAAAAACTGAACAATTACCATCACAGCAATAAATACAAATCACCAATTACTTACTAAACAATCTTATGTCAGTTGTCAAAAGAAATAAAATTTTACTAGCGATTTCGGCCATCGGGCCGGGTTTGTTTTTAATAGGCTACAACATCGGCACGGGTAGTATCACCACCATGGCCAAGGTAGGGGCGCAATACGGTATGAGCCTGACCTGGGCCTTGGCGTTGTCCTGTATTTTTACTTACATCCTTATGGTGGCCTATGGAAAAACAACACTGGTCACCGGAAATACTGCCCTGGCAAACATCAAAAACAACATCAAATACGGAAAAGTCCTGGCCATCTATATCATTATAGCCTTGGTTATTGGCGAAATTCTGGCTTTGATGGGCATTTTCGGGATTGTTGCCGACTTGTTGCAGGAAGGATCCAGGCTGATATTTGGCGGGGAAGGGTTTAGCACCTTGTCCATCACACTGGTATTGGTGGTAGGGTTATACTTATTGTTGTGGTACGGTGATTACAAAGCCTTTGAAAAAGTCCTGATATTTTTTGTGGTGCTGATGGTGATTTCCTTTGTCGTGGTGTTTTTTATGGTTAATCCCAGCTATTCTGAAGTCATAGGTGGCCTTGCGCCCTCTATTCCGGATGAACCAGGCGTTTTGCAACTCATTGCCGCGATAGCGGGTACTACTTGCTCCGCTGCTGTTTTCATCATGAGAAGTACTGTGGTAGCGGAAAAAGGCTGGGGTATTACCGACCTCAAGACCGAGAAGAAGGATTCGGCGGTTTCGGCAATTATGATGTTCGTGTTGAGTGTGGTCATTATGGCCGTTTCCGCGGGTACCTTACATGTGATGGGCTTGGAGTTGAACGATACTCTGGAGATGATTGCCCTTTTTGAACCCATAGGAGGAAAATTGGCTGCCTTTATCCTAATAATGGGCATCGCTGGTGCGGGTATTTCTACAGTTTTTCCTATTGTACTTATCGCCCCCTGGTTGATCAGTGATTATACAGGCAGAAAGCGGG
>DATGOS010000370.1:0-5528 GCA_035305725.1 Cyclobacteriaceae bacterium | reverse complement strand
GATTCGCTAAACTACCATTTTTGAATCATTTGGCACAAATAAAAAAGGATGGACGGATAATTAATTTACTAATTCTTTTTTTCGGAATAGCCATAGATGGTTCCCGAACAGGTATCCACAGCAGCTCCTGTAACGGATTTTAGGCAGTTAATTTCCCGCCGCAGCCGCAGTACACCCAGAAAAGCAAAAATCAACGCTTCCTTAAAATTTACAATTTTTTCTTCAGGGATAATTATTTGTGCCTGATTCCCACAATGAAACGCCAGCCTGTCGATAAAAAATTGATGGTAAGCGCCACCCCCTGTCGTAAGTATTTTTGCAGGTATGGCAGCAGCCATGTGGTTGACGACCACAGCCTTTACCCTCAGGCTGAAATGTTCGACCAGGGTGGCCGACACATCCTCCACCGAACAGTCAAATTTGGCCAGCAGGGGTAAATAGGTTTGATCAACGGTTTCCCTGCCCAGGGATTTTGCTCCCTCTCTCTGGTAATAAGCTATGTTTTCAAGTGCGGCCAAAAGATCCGGAATGACCTTTCCGGACCTAGCCAGCAATCCCTGGGCATCATAGGCCAAACCCCTTTTTTTGGCAAAGTAGTTTAGGAGAAGGTTGAAAGGAGAAACGTCGAAAGCCTTTCTGCCCTCCGGGGTCTCCATAGAAATATTGGCGATGCCCCCAAGATTGAGACAATAGTCATAATCACCGAAAAGCAGCCGGTCCCCCACCGGGACCAACGGCGCTCCCTGTCCCCCCTGAAGCAGGTCGGGCGTGCGGAAGTCGTTGATCACGGGATACCCGGACTCCTTATATATACTCCACCCGTTGCCAATCTGCAGGGTGAACGCCTTTTCCGGCTGGTGGAATACAGTATGTCCGTGGGAGGCGGTGGCCATGGGACGAAGTCCCCTGCCTTCACAAAACTGTTTTACCGTCCTGCCCATCCATTTCCCCAGCTGCAGATCGAGCAAAGCAAGGTCCTCCCCTCCCAGGCGGTGGGCCATTTTCAAGCTGTTCTCCAAAGCAGGAGGGAAAGCGGCAGTATCCGCGGCGACCAAATTATAGCGCCATTTATCTTGATAATCAAATTCACAATAGGCAATATCCAATCCGTCTCCGGAAGTCCCGGACATCAATCCAAGCATTTTGTAAACGGGTACTGTGGCCATGAGGGTTAAATTTTGTTAAATAATCTTTGTGATTGTTGAAATATAAAGCTTATAAGCGTGCTTTTTTTTGAAAATGGGTAAATTTACCGATAATAGAAAGGTAGAGGGCGGCAAGCTAGAAAATGCCCGGGAACATAAAAAGAGCGCCACCGTTATATGCAAGCAGGGGCAGATATTAGGTCGCGCAACAATTGGGAGAAACACTTCCATGGGAGACCAAAGGTTTTAGGAGCAGGTGCGAATTTCTTTTGAAAGCTTGTCAAAACAGCACATATTTGTAATCCCCAAATTTGATCCTTCAGCGGGATAAAGAGAATGAGACAAAAATGCTAATAAAAAATAAACTTAATTTGATAGGCGCGTTTTGCGCCATATTGATATGTAACGATGCTTTCTCTCAATCCAGCTCTTCCACTTACAGTTCTCTGGGCCTCGGGGATTTTAACAACTCGGGCCTTACCCACAACCAGGCAATGGGCGGGTTGGGCATCAGCTATGGAAACGGATTCAATGTTAACCTGGTAAATCCAGCGCTTTCGGTGAAGAACTCGGCATTCAATTTTCAGGCTGCCTTTAATTATAGCAGAATTACGGCCGTTTCCGAAAACCAAACGGAAAAGCTGGACGGCGGAGGGCTGAATTATGTAACCATGTCACTGCCGGTCTCACCCGGAAAGTGGACAGTGGGCCTGGGGCTTAACCAGATAAGTTCGGTTAACTACAACCTTACGGCAAGCAGTGAGGTGCAAAATTCCGACCTTATGGCGCTCAATTCCATACAGGGTGACGGAGGGATCACGGAGGCGTACGTTCAGACGGGATTTGAGCTCTTCAGGAATTTGAAGCTCGGAGTTCATGGGTCTTATGTGTTTGGCTCCACCATCCGAACCAACCAGGTGGTACTGTCCGACGAGGATCAGGGAACGGTGGGTGTTTCGACGGAGTATTATGAAAGGCTCTCTTTAAGTGACTTGGCCCTGAAAGGGGGGCTGCATTATTTGGTGAAAATTGGTGACCAAAAAAATTTAAACTTTGGAGCAATTTATCATATATTTGGAGATACCAAGGGAGTGGAGTACGCCAAGGTTGCGGATTTAGGCCAGGCCAGCAATCCGGATGCTCCCGGGGATATTCTTTCAGATAATAAGAAGGGTTCAATTTTCTTGCCCAACAAATTGGGTTACGGCCTTTCCTACGAAAAAATAAATAAGTTTGTCGTAGGCTTGGAGGCGCAGCACCAGCAGTTCAGCACCTATAGGGCATTTAACGGGTCCGTGGGAGACTTGCGGGATTATTTTAAAGCGGGTTTAGGCGTCCAGTTTGTCCCAGATATTTATTCTATGGACAACCTTTTAGACAGAATAACCTACCGTGCAGGCCTTGAATACGAGAAAACACCATATATTATTAATGGAACTGGTATTGATGATATTGGCATTAATATTGGGGGGTCGGTTCCCATGACCAGTTTGTCGCTTTTGAATTTTGCCGCCAAGTTTGGGACCAGAGGCGGCACGGGTAACGGTCTTATTAGAGAAAACTATTTTAAAATTTCACTGGGAATATCGATCAATGACAACACATGGTTTTACAAAAGAGTATTTGAATAAATTAACAGTTATGAAAATGAAAGTTGCAATATTGCTTGGATTATTTTTCTATGCAATAACGGGGGTAACTCAGGCCCAAGGAAATTGGAACTGGCCTTCAGATGGTAAAATGGAGTCAAGGGCTAAGGAGTTAAATGCGGCCTATAACGATTATATGAGGGCTGACCAGTATGTGGCTGCCACCAAGCCGCTGCATTGGCTGCTACAGAATGTGCCGGATCTCAATGAAGCCATCTATATCAACGGCGTGACTGTGTACGCGGGGGCTGCAAAGGAAACCCAGGATGAGGCGAAGAAAAAAGTATATCAGGATTCGGTAATCACAATATATGAGAAGAGAGCCGAAATCTATGACAACGAGGCGGAGTGGATTCAAAACAAGGCTTTTTATGCGTACAATTTTTATAAAGCAGACAAGGAAAAAGTCGCTGAGGCCGCGGCAATGTTTGAGCGGGCGTTGGAGTTGAACAACACGCTTCCCGTTTCCATGGTAGGTGCTTATTTCGATCTCATTTATCGCAACTATGCATATAATGATGCATATACCCCGGAAGAAATACTGGCCAAGTATGAACAGCTTTCGGAGCTTCTTGCTGAAGCTGAAAAGAAAGGGGAAGATATATCAGGGTCCCAGGGCATATTGGATCAGCTGTTGGTGAACATGGAAATTATCGACTGTAATTTCATCGCCAACAACATGGGTCCAAAGCTGGCAGCCGATCCTGATAACCTTCAGTTGGCACAGCAGATTTTCCAGTACTCTATTCAATATAAGTGTACGGACAACCCGGCCTTCCTCAGTGCGCTCGAGACCATAGACAACAATGACCCTACCTTCTCCACCTCCCAGGCGAGGGGAAGGAGGTACCTGCAAAGCGACAACTATGCCCAGGCACAGGAAATGTTCCAGAAAGCACTCGGCCTTGCAAAAACAGATACGGAAAGGGGAGATGCCCATATGGATCTGGCCAGAATGTTTAGCAGTCAGGGAAGAAAGTCTGATGCAAGGGCCGCTGCACAGAAAGCCGCGGAAGCGGATCCTTCCAAGGCTGCTGATGCATGGACGATGATCGGAAACTTGTATATGACCTCCTTTAACGACTGTAAGGGTGGACAAAGCAGGGTGAAGGACCAGTCCATTTACATTGCCGCATACCATGCTTTTGCCAAGGCGGGCAACAACGGCGGGATGGCCGAAGCCAAAGCGAGGTTTCCTTCCAAGGAGGAAATTTTCACAGAGGGACACCAGGTGGGGGACTCCATCAGTACAGGTTGCTGGATAGGACAAACCGTATCCCTTGACACCAGAGACTAAGTCAATAATTGGCATATGTATAAAAGGCGGTCCGAACGACCGCCTTTTTGTTTTGGGGGATGATTGTTACTTAGTCAATAAAAACGGTAAATTTGCGGTATGAAACCGTTATTTGCTTTCTTCCTTACCCTGCTCCTTTTAAGTGGATGTAGGGAAGATGTGGATAAGAGCCAGTTGGAATTTTATGAGGGTCCTATGCGGATCAGTCATGACATCGAGCTCCTGCACAGCGACTCGGCTGTTGTGGTCACCAAGCTCACCGCGGCCAAACAACTTGAGTTTGAGAATGGCGACATACATTTTCCTGAAGGAATATTGATTCATTTTTTTGAAGAAGACGGGCAGTTGAGCAGCACGATCAGGGCGGACAGGGGATATTACGACCGGAGGGAGCAACTCTACCGGGGAGAAGGGGACGTCAGGGTGCACAACATTACCAAAGAACAGAAACTTTCCTCAGAGGAGCTCTTTTGGGATCAAAGGAAAAAAATTATCTATACCGAGAAATTTGTAACGGTAGAAGAACCAAACAGGCTGATCAAGGGGACGGGAATGGTAGCGGACGAAGGATTTAATGAATACAAATTTGATAAAGTCTCCGGGGTTATTGAGGATATATTATAAGGGATAGGATGGGTGTAAAAGACGTGATTTTGTTGTCGCTGTCTGCGGCATTGGTGGTTGTGGGGGCACATCTTACGCTTACCCAGGGAGTTCTGGTTTCCTATCCTGTGTTCATGTTTGCCGTTGCCTTTTTGTTTTGGTTTAGATACCGGAAGGTAAAACATATTGAACACGAACAAAGGAAGTCCGAACACGCACAACGGAAGTCCGGGCGGAAAGGCAAACCGAAAAACAAATAGTTGATGGAATACCAATATTTGGCTGGCGTTGTTATCACCCTCTTGTTCCTGGGTCTATTTTCGTGTATGGAGCTGGTATTTGTGTCTACACACCGGCTTCAGATCGCGTTGCAAAGCAAGCTGGGAACCTGGAAAGGGAGGATCCTCTCCCGGTTTCTCCAAAAACCGGATCAGTTTACCGGCACTACCCTCATCGGAAACACCATCAGCCTGGTGGCTTACGGGATATTGATGAGCTATCTCCTGGTCAGTATGACCGGAAGCCTGCTTCCTGACGAAATCAGCAGTCCCCTGACCGTACTTTTCGTCCAGGTGCTGTTGGCCACGGTGTTGGTTTTGGTATTGGCCGTATATGTACCCCAAAGCCTGTTCATGCGAAAGCCCAACCTTTTGCTGACAATTTTGACCTTGCCGTTCGCTCTCGTGTATTACCTTATTTATCCGTTGGTTTGGCTGATAGGAGGATTGGCAAACATTTTTGTCACCAAAATATTGAAGCTTGAATACCCGGAAGACAAGCCGGTTTTTAGGATTACGGATTTGAACCGCTTTATCCAAAACAGCCTGCAGGCGG
>DATGOS010000369.1:0-7871 GCA_035305725.1 Cyclobacteriaceae bacterium | reverse complement strand
AGGGGTTTGATTACGGAACGGGAAGAATTGTCTCTTTTGAAGTCGCCGGGTCGGATATTATCGTCAGTGCTTTCCAGCCCAAGTCCGTGTTGACCCAGGTGCTGTTTGAACCGGAGCCCACCCTTGATGACAGTGTCACCTATGATATTACCAGTTGGTCACTTCCATATGCATTTGGGCTGGATGCTTTTGCGGTGGAATCGAGGATCGAGGCACAGCAGGAATATATTCCCGGCACCTTTGAGCCTGTGCAGGCGGATCAAAAACCGCTGGCTTACCTTGCACCATGGAATGCCGGCAAGCATGTCGTATTCCTGGCCGCCTTGCTCCGGGAGGGAATCCGGGTGCGGTATGCGGAATATGCTTTTGAAACCGGTGGAGAACACTACCCGGCAGGATCCCTGATCATCACCAGGGGAGGAAACGAGTATATCCGGAATTTTGACGAAAAAGTCGCCGGTCTGGCCAATAAGATGGCGATAAGGCTGGGCACGAGCACTTCGGGCTTGGTGGATAAAGGGCCGGACTTTGGCTCGTCGCGGGTAAAAACGGTATTCCCTCCAAAAATTGCGCTTTTTAGCGGAGAGGATATTTCCTCTTTGAACTTTGGAGAAATCTGGCATTATTTTGAACAGGAACTGGAATACCCGATTAGCATTCTGAACCTGGATCAAATAGCCTCCGCTGATCTGGATAAATACACTATCCTCATTATGCCTTCAGGGGACTATGAGGCCTGGGGAGAAAAGGAGCGCAAGAAATTACACCGCTGGGTGAAATCGGGAGGTAAATTGTTGGCGATAGAGGCTGCTTTGGAGTTTTTCTCTGAACATGAAGATTTTGGCCTGGCTGAATATCTAAACCAGGAAGAGAAAAACGCACAGCAGGACAGGGATCGAAAAACGGCAGAAACAGAAAGGACTGCCCCTTATCAGGACAGGGAAAGGCTGGCCATTTCAGACCAGGCTATTGGTGCCGTTTTTGAAGTAGCCATGGATACTACCTATGCACTGGGATTTGGTACCGGTGGAAAATTCTATACCCTAAGGAACAGTTCCCAACGATATGCTTATCTGAAAGAAGGGGTGAATGCGGGTATAATTCCCACAGCGGACCGTCACAGGACCGGGTTTATTGGCTACAGAGCAAAATCGAGAATTGGGAATTCTATGGTTTTCGGGGTAGAAAGTGTAGGAGAGGGCAAAATCATTTATATGGCGGACAATCCCATTTTTCGGGGTTTTTGGGAAAACGGCAAACTGATCCTGAGCAATGCCCTGTTTCTGGTACAATAACTGTTTATTTGATTAATTGATGGCTAGTTTGGGGATTCTGTTTCATTATAAGTCCTCAGGGTCTTTTTGCTGCAACATCAAAAGCAGGGAACCTAGGGATTGTTGGGTTAACGAACTGCCGAATCTACTCGGAAATGTAGATTTAAGAGAAGTTATAAAGTAGGAAGAAGAAAAAGCTAAATAAAGATATGGAAACTGACAAAATCCGTTGTCCCTGGTGCCTGGGTTTTGGGGATTACATCAAGTACCACGACGAGGAATGGGGGGTGCCCGCCTACGCTGATGAAACGCATTTTGAATTTCTGGTGCTGGAAAGTGCCCAGGCGGGATTAAGCTGGTCCACCATTTTGAGGAAAAGGCAAGGCTACCGGAATGCGTTTGCCGGGTTTGATTACAGGGCGGTGGCGGAATTTCCCGAAAGCCGTATTCAAGAACTGATGCAGGATGCGGGCATTATCCGCAATGAGGCCAAAATCAAAGCCGCCATTAACAATGCGGAAAGGTTCATGGAAGTGCAGGAGGAATTTGGTACTTTTTCCGACTATATCTGGGACTTTGTAGATGGAAAACCTATACAAAGCCATTATAAAACACTTTCCGAAGCACCTACCACCACAGAAGCGTCCGACAAGTTGGCCAAAGATCTCAGGCAGCGGGGCTTCAAATTCCTGGGTAGCACCACCGTTTATGCCCATATGCAGGCCACAGGCTTGGTCAATGACCATTTATTGGACTGTTTCCGGCATAAGGAGGTGCAACAGTTGGCAAGATGACGCTGTAGCTTTCCTTCAGGCTGCCGCTATGGTCCGGGTCGGTGGACTTGGGGCATGCGGAAGTAATGGTGTTGAAGCCCTGCGAAGCTTTTTTGCGCCAGGCTTTTACCCGGCATTCTATTCCCTCGACCCCTGCGTTTCGGCAGGCTGTAGGCCTGCTACACCTACAATCTGGGTCATCGCCCCAGGCTTCAGGCCCCATTTGCCCGCTCGGCCTGTAGGACTGCCACATTTTCCGCCATTGTGCAAAACCAATCGAAAAGACAAAATCTCCTTCCGGAGAGGATGATGCAATTATCCCTGCGGGATCAGCTTATGTTAGCAACAAACGCCGAAACGCCAACCGACCCCGGAGGGTGTCGGATTAAGATTAATCGGGAGTCGCGGTCCTTAAAAGCAGCATTTTCCTCCACCACAGAAGCATTCCCTACTCCCCGAAGACATCCGCTTCCGAAGCCTGCTTGGACTGCCTGATGCGGTATTTCAGCGTTAGGTTAATCTGGCGGAGCACGCGCTGGGAATCCCCTACCGTATAGAAGCCGGGACCTTCGCTGATATATCGGTCTTTGCGGCTATTGAATACGTCCATTACATTCATGATCAGCGTCCCCCGGCCTTTCAGCACGTCCCTGCTGGCAGAAAGATCAGCATAATACAGCGGTTTTCACACACCTTGGGCAGTTTTGTGCCGGGCCTCGTAATTGGCCCTCAACTGTACCTCCAGCCCGTTGGGAAAACTGAACCTGGAACTATACCGGGCAAACCAGCTGTAGGTTTCCGCCTTGTAAGCATCCAAAATATTGCTTCCGTCAATCTTTGCGTAAAACAAATTGACGTTCAGGTCCATTTTCCACCAGTCATACGGGGAAAAGTCACCCGTAAATTCCGCACCCATGGATTTTTCCGACAACAGGTTTTGCGTGATGGTGGTGGAATTACCGGCATCATCCACACTTCGGATCCGGTCTATCTTGTCCCTGGTACTTCTATAATACAGGCTGGAAAAAAGCGATCCCTGCTCAAAATATTTAATATGGCCCAACTCATAGGCGTGGGTAAATTCCGGCTCCAGATCGGGATTTCCACTGAAAAAATTCCTGGCATCAGAGAAAGTTACAAAAGGACTCAGATCATTATAAAACGGACGCCTGACCCTTCGGCTATAGCTCAATTGAAATGCGTTTTCAGGCGTAACAGAATAGGTAAGATGGGCGCTGGGAAAGAGATTTACATAATCCCTCGGATTTTCTTCGTTGGCATTGACCAGTGTGGTCGTCACATCCGTCCATTCCGCCCTGAGGCCTCCCTGGTAGGAAAATTTGTTGCTCTTATTGCCAAGGATCCCGTATACGGCATGAATATTTTCCTCATAAAGAAATACATCATCAAAACCGGGAAAAGGGACAAACTCCCCCGTCTCAATTTGTTCGCTTAACACATAGTCATTCTCCATATTCCTAAAACTACTCCTCAGGCCTGTTTCGAATTTTCCCTCTTTTCCGATGGGCCTGGTATAATCCATCTGAAAAAGCCATTGTCGTTCAAATTCGTCATTAAGGGCCGTCTGCACCAACGCTTTGCCAGGCTGCTCTGTCCCGTCGGGCAGGAATGAATACTGCCTGTACACCTGATCCGAATTTTCCCAATAATCCAAATTGGTGACTGCTGCGGTGAATTCGTGCCCTTCCTCGTCCAACTTTAACTTGTAAGTAATATTGGCTTCCGAATTGGGTTCCTTTTCGTCCTCCTCCTGACGTCTGGTGGAATAGCCAACCATATTACTTTCGTTAAACAGGTAATCGTTGTAACGGATGTCCAATACCCGGTGGGCATCGCTTCTGCGCAACATATAGGATCCGGTCAATATGCTGTTTTCATTAAAATAATAATCCAGACCGGCCCGGACATTGTTGTTGAGGCTCTTAACGGTGCCGTCGTTGTTTTGCTTGAGCAGGAAAGTACTGTCATTCCTGTACATTTCCTGATATAAGGCACTTTTAAAGGGAAGCCTGCGGTGTGCGATTCCATAATTGACAAACCAGTTGATCTTCCTGTGACGGTAATTCAGGTTGGCGGCAAGTCCCAAATTGGTGGGATGGCCCACAATGACGTCAAATGAACCGTTAAACCCTTGTGTATTTTCTTTTTTCAATACGATGTTGATTACCCCCGCCATGCCTTCCGCTTCATACCGGGCCGAGGGATTGGTGATCACCTCCACGGTGGCAATCATGCTTGCCGGCAGTTGCTGAAGTCCGCTGCTGCCCTTAAAGCTTACCAGCCCGGAAGGCTTTCCATCGACCAGTATCCGCACGTTGTCACTGCCCCTAAGCCTGACGTTTCCTTCCGGATCCACGGTGACAGAAGGGAGGTTCATCAATACGTCAGAGGCAGATCCACCCGCGTTGGCCAGGTCCTGGCCGATATTAAAGATCCGCTTGTCCAGCGACAACTCCATCAGGGTTCTTTCGCCCTTTACCAGCACTTCATCCAGGCTTTCCGTGCCGGATTTGATCCTGATGGTGCCTAGATCAATTTGCCTCTTCTCCGAATCCAGCACGAAAGTCGCGGTACGGAACGGTTCGTATCCCATAAATTCTACCAAAGCATAATAACGACCAAAGGGTATATCCATGGAAAAGCCACCTTGCGCATCCGAGATATTGCCGTCAACCAAGGCGGAATCCCCCACGTTGTATATGGAAACAGTGGCAAACTCAAGGGGAAGGGAAGCACTTTCATCCACAACCCGTCCCAAAACTTTGCCCTCCCGGATTTGGGCAAGCACACTGCCCGGGATTAGGTGGAATATGAAGTTAAAGCCAAACCAGATAATGGCAAGTCTGTGAAAATTTCTCATAAAAAACTATAATAATACGGTGGCATACTCCTTTGTCCTCAACATCATACCTGGGGAGCTTAATGTTGTTTTCCGGAAACCACATTTCTTCCAAAGATAGGCAAAGCGACAGCGGAATAGTATATCAAGAAGCGCCTCGCATCAAACTTTGTAATTATTTTTAAGGGGGTGTGCCGAAAGATTCGTATTTTGACATAAATTTTCGAGATAGAATCACTCAGGAAGCCGTATTGAAATTACCCAAAAGGATCTGCCACAATGGTTGGCGACGGCTAACACCATTTTATATACAATGAATTTTGAAAATGTCAGCATCCTTCCCCACAAACTGACAAGCTGATGGGAAAACTTCCTCTTTTAAAAGTGACTTCCGACCGTCGATTTCTGGCTACGGAAGACAACAAACCCTTTTTTTGGTTGGGAGACACTGCCTGGGAACTGTTTCACCGGTTATCCCGGGAGGATTCTTCGGTGTACCTGAGAGACAGGAGTGCGAAGGGCTTTACGGTGATCCAGGCGGTCCTGCTGGCAGAAATTGACGGGTTGAACAGTCCAAACGCAAATGGTGACAAACCACTGATAGACCATGATCCGTCGAAACCCTTCGAAAGCTACTTTCAACACGTGGACCAAGTCGTGAGCATGGCGGCAGGTCTCAACCTTTACATGGCCCTGCTACCCACCTGGGGCGACAAATGGAACAAAGCCTGGGGGCAGGGTCCTGAGATTTTTACCCCCGAAAATGCCAGAACCTACGGAGAATTCCTGGGGCGACGATATGCCGGGTACAGTAATGTAATTTGGGTGTTGGGAGGAGACCGGGTGCCCGAAAAAGAGAGCCATTATCAAATCATCAGGGCAATGGCGTCCGGAATAAGGAAACATGATCCCGTCCACCTGATGACTTACCACCCCAACGGCGGACGTATAGCAAGCGACTATGTTGGGCAGGATGATTGGCTTGATATAAACATGTTTCAATCCCGCCACCAAAGCGGTTTTAAAGAATACAAATTCACCCAAAAAGCGCTGGAAGCCAGGCCTGCAAGACCAGTCATTGATGCGGAGCCGGGGTATGAAAATATCCCGAACCTTCTCAATAAATGGAATCTTAAAAGGTTGGATGCGGAGGATGTAAGGAGAAGCGCTTATTGGAACATGTTTGCCGGCGCTGCGGGACATACCTATGGCTGCAATGAGGTATGGCAAATGCATAGCCCGGAGCATCAGGGCCTTTTTGGTGCACAGCTTCATTGGAAGGAAGCCATGCAATTGCCCGGAGCCGCACAGATGGGCTATTTAAGGAGGCTTTTTGAGTCCCTTCCCTGGCAAAGTATGCGAAACGAGCCAAAATTGCTGGTTCGGGGAGTGCTGTCCAGATTCAGGCATACGTGGGCAATGGTTTCCCCCGATAAGGATATTATTCTTGTGTATAGCCCCTATGGTAAGGCTTTTCGGTTGAAGCTGTCGGTGATGAAGGAAGCGGCCCTCACTGCCTTTTGGTTTGATCCCGCCTCGGGCCAGCTAAAGAAGCAGGGGGAGTATAGCCAGGGACATAGGGTAAAATTTACACCCGTGACCAAAACAACCGGAAAGGATCATGTACTCTTGGTCATGGGGAAACAGGCAGCGCGAAACTGGCTTCAAAAACATGGGAATCAAGTCTAAAAAATCGGTATTTCTTAGCGATATCGCAGCAATCTGGCGCGTCGGCCCCGGCGGGACCGGATGCGCACGCAGTACTGTGGTTTAATCCATTCCCAGGAAATCCACCTCGAATACAAGGACTGAATTGGCCGGGATATCTTCACTCTCCCGATCCCGGTAAGCATACGGGGAGGGAATAATCAGCACTGCCTTGGATCCGCTCCTAAGCCTTGAAAATCCTATGTTGAAACCGGGAATGGGGCCGCCCTGAGCGGAAGATGCCAGGGGAAATGAAAATATCCGGTATGCCTGTTCCTCATCAAAAATACCGTGCTGTTTGGCCACGGCTTCTAAATTGGTATCAAAAACAGTCCCGTCCAACAGCTTTCCTACATAATTGATGTAGACCGTATTGTTGGTTTTCGGCCGGGATCCATTACCTTCTTCCTGTACTATAACCACCACGCCGCTGGGATCGTGGATACGGTACAGGCTGTCGTAGTCCGCCTCCAACAAGTAATTTTCAATCTTCACCCTGTCCAAAGCCAGATTGCCTGCCTCGTCGTATATAGGACCGCCAAAATTGGGTTGGGAGTCACAGGAAGAAAAAGCAATGGAGAGGATCAGGAAAATTCCTAAGGTGAATTTGAACATGGGTTTTATCTATTGTTTTCTTACTTCTACCAGCTCCAGGTCAAATGCCAGAACTGTGTTGGGTGCAATAGCCCCCCTGCCGGAACTGCCGTAGGCAAACCTTGAGGGGAACAAGGCCGTAGCCTTTTCACCTTCTTTCATCTGTATCAACGCATAGTGCCAGCCGGGTATTACCTGTGAATAGCCTAATTTTATGGGATAGGGTTCATAGGGCAGGGTGGAATTATACAGGTTGTTGTCCCTGGCCACCTGCTCAATAGAAGTGTCGAAGACCGTACCGTCAAGAAAATATCCGGTATAATCCACAAATAAAGAATCACCTTCTTCCGGGACTTCCCCAAATTCGTTTTCCTGTGTAAACAAAAGAACGATGCCCGTGTTTCCCAAGGTCACTTCCCTGACTGAAACAATGTCGGTGGTTTTTACAAAATTCTCTATTTCCTTCAGATCCTCCTCAAAGGTTGCCTCACCGGTTTCACTGTCCGAAATACAGGAAGAAAACAGCCCCAGTAACAGGGCTGTTATCAGATACAGGTTATATTTTGCCATCTTTATTTTTTTACGTCGGTGACCTCTACATCAAAGATCAGTACCGAGTTGGCTTTGATCACCTCACTCGCCTGCCTGTTGCCGTAAGCCAGG
>DATGOS010000368.1:0-8648 GCA_035305725.1 Cyclobacteriaceae bacterium | reverse complement strand
CCGCAACCTGTCCATGGAAAGTCTGGATATCAGGTTCTGGGGTAGGTTGTAGGACAACTCCAAAGTTTTCAGCCTGAAAAAAGCTGCATTTTTTACCCAGAAATCCGAGGTCATGCCACTTACTTCATAGTCGGGATGCCATGTAGGCAGCCAGGGATATTTGGAATCCATACTACCCGGGGTATACCGGTTTTCCAAAAGTTCGGCAGGCGCGTTGTGGGTAGTCCTGGCGATGTCAAATATCCACCAGTGGGCCCTTGCCACTCCGGCAAAATGGGCATACAAAGACAGTCCTTTGTAGGCTCCTGATAAGTTAAGGCCATAGGTGATTTCCGGGTTTATTGACTTGTCCATACGGATGCGGTCGTTGGCGGTGATCACCCCGTCATTATCATAATCAAGGTACTGCAGGTCTCCCACGATGGTTCCGGGGACGATGGGGTTGGTGTCTACCTCCTCCTGTGTCCTGAATATTCCTATTGCCTTGTAATATAAGCCGGCACCCAATATCCGTCCTTCCATTTTTTGATGCTCGGGTACATCCGCGGCTTCGGAGACGTCCACCACCTTGTTCCTGGCATATCCTATGTTGCCTTTTATACTGTAACTGAGTCCGCTGCCTATAGATAAGCTGTTTTGGTAGTTCAAAGCCAGTTCCAGCCCCCGGTTGTCCACTATACCGATATTTTCAGCGGGAAGGATCAGGCCGGTATAAGAAGGAATTTCCAAAGACCTGGTAGTAAGAATATTTGACCTGCGCTGTTGAAAGGCATCTAAAGTAATTCCCAGAGACTGGTTGAAAATAAGGGCGTCCAGGCCGATATTGTTCATCGTGGCAACTTCCCAGGTCACGTCCGGATTGGGAGCAACCCCGCCCCAAATCACAGGATGCGGGATGACGGGGTCACCAAAATACACCCCTGAGGTCCTGAGGTTGTAGGACTGGAGGTATTGGAATGGGGCGATGGCGTCATTCCCCATTTTACCATAAGAAGCCCTTATTTTTAGGTCATCAAAAAAACTGTTGTCCCCCATAAAGTCCTCTTCCGAAATTCTGTAGGCCACCGACACGCCCGGGAAAAAACCCCATCGCTTTCCTTTTGGAAAACGGTAGGAACCGTCGTACCGGTAATTGAAGTCCACCAGGTATTTTTCCTTATAGTTGTAACTTAAACGGCCCAGGAAATTCCTCCTTGCATTTTCAGACGACAATCCGTCCGCCCTTTGGTTGACATCCGATCCCGCGAACAGTTCGTCAATGGCCTGGGCCATATAATCCCTTCGAAATCCTGAAAATTCCTTGTAATGGCCTTTTGAACTCTCCGCGGCCAGAAAGGCATTCAGGTAGTGGCCTCCGAACTGCCTCTCATACTTAACCTTAAAGTGGAACAAATTGGAAAAGCTGTTGCTGTAGCGTTCCTCCAGGTTGGCCAAAGCGGCAAACCCACCCTGTAAGGGTACCGGTTCCCCAGCTTCCTCATCCCAGGCATAGTAGGTCCAGGGCGTGGACCATATTTTCCTGTGATTGTTTTGGTCTGAGTAGAAAAAATATCCGTCAAGGCCCAAGCCTTCAACAAAAGGAATATCCAGATCATAGGAAAATTTGGCAGAAAATCTTTTTTCTATATCATTGTCATACCCTGATCCACCGGTATTGTTGATCATAGGATGCTGCCCCTGGTCACTGGGCAGACTACCCGGATAGCCTCCCGGTAAATACACGGGGAAGAATGGTGCGATATAGTACCCGAAAGATCCCCCATAACGGGGCGCCATTCTGTCCCCGAGACCAGCGTTCAGGTCCAGGCTCAAGATCAGATTTTTGCTGACCAGGGCATCAATATTGGAACGAATTGTATAATTGTCAAATTCATGAAGGCCGTCTTCAATAAGGTCACCCTGATGCTGATAAGAACCGGACAGGGAATATTTCACGTTTTCCGTGCCTCCCCGCACATTCAGGTTCGTGGAGCTCTGGAAGGAAAAATCGCGTAAAATTTCATCCGGCCAATCCGTGTTGGGATAAAATGCCGGATCACTTCCGTCCCTGAATTTTTGGATTTCCTCGTCCGTCCACATGGGATCCCCACCCGTCCGCATCAAAAACTCATTGGCATATTCTGCCAACGTCGCCGAACTGGCCATCTTTGGAATACGGGTAGGCTGTACAATACCTTGGTTATAGGTAATGTTAAAGGTGGGTTTTCCCACAGCGCCCCGTTTGGTGGTGATTAAAATCACTCCGTTTGCCGCCTGCACACCATAAATGGCAGCCGAAGCATCTTTCAGCACGGAAATAGACTCAATATCATTGGGACTGATTCTTTGCCAGTCCGGCTCAGGAACACCGTCCACAAGCACCAGCGGACTGTTGTTGCCGGTAGTACTTTGACCACGAATTAAAATGTTGGAAAGATCGGCACCCGGCGTACCCGTCCTTTGCATGGAAGCCAACCCGGGTACCAGGCCCTGAATTGCGGATCCAACAGTCGTAGACGGTGACCGCATCAATTCCTCACTTCCGATCCCGGCGATAGAGCCTGTGAGGGTAGCCTTACGCTGGGTACCATAACCCACTACCACCACCTCATCAAGATTTGCGGCATCCTCCAGCAGGGTGACGTCGATCTGGTTTTGGTTGCCGATAGGTACTTCTACGGAACTCATCCCCACGAATGAAAATACCAATACCCCGTCTCCCCCAGGAACCGTTAGCGAGTAGGCACCGTCAAGGTCGGTAACGGATCCCGTGGTGGTTCCTTTTACGACCACGGTGGCCCCGGGAATAGGTTCTCCCATGACATCCGTCACTGTGCCCGTGACGGTTCGTTCGCTCCCCACCTGCGCGACACCCGAACTTGCCATGCCGCCAATAAGTAGCAATACGCACATTAGTTTCGTAAACTTATTCATATCTTTTGGATTGTTTGATTTGTACAAAGATAATAAAGTAATCCCTTCGTTGGCTTGCGATGATAAGCAATCAGCATTAAATAAAAAATTAGATTACAGAAATTAATAACGGAAACGTTCTCGAAAAATACAATAAAAACCAAATATCAGGCCATCGCAGCCCGGGCCACCCTTAAGGCGTTTCCACCTATGATTTTTTGGATATCTTCGTCAGAAAATCCCATTTGAACAAGGCCCACGGTAAACAACGGCCAGTTGGTCCAGGCCAGGCTTTGAACCATTTCCGGTGTGGTCGGAAAATTTCCCTCGTCTGGCCATAGAGCGGCAAATCTTGTCCTGCTTTTTGGCGTGGGCCATCGGGCAAGTTTTTGTATAATATCGTTTTCCAACGGAATAAATTGGGAGTTGTATGCTACATCTGTGCCTATGCCTACATAATCAGGTCCAAATTTTTTCGCGACATAAGCGATATGGCTCAACAATGCTCGGATGTCGCCGGTGCCGCCAAGAAACCGGGGAATACAACAGATACCAATATATCCTCCGGTATCTGCAATGGCTTTGATGATTTCATCGGTTTTGGAACGTACCACCTTGTGTAGGGAGGCTGCCGAACTGTGGCTTGCGACCATCGGCTTTTCTGATATTTTGGCCGCTTCCAGGCTTGTGCGCCAACCTGAATGGGCAATGTCGACGATAATTCCCACACGGTTCAATTCCTTTACCACCGTGCGGCCAAAATCGCTCAAGCCTGCGTCTGTGGGTTCTCCGCAACCGTCGCCGATTACATTCCTACGGTTGTACGTGAGGTGGAGCATCCTTGTCCCCAACTGAAAAAAAATTTTGATATAGCGCAGTTCATCTTCCACGGAAACCCACTCCTGTGGCAAGGGAACACCGTTGCCGGTAAAGTAAATAGCGCGGATTCCATCCTTTTTTGCCTGAACGATATCATCCGGAGTACTGGCTTTGCGCAAAAAATCCCGCATCATATCCGTGGTGTAGGTAAACCGGGAAAGCCTTTTGATCACCTTTTTTACAATGTGGCAGGAATAAGATGCATTTTGAAAAACACAGGTAACCCCTGAGGCGCGCCAAGCCTCCTCAAATTCTTTCCTTTCCCTTTCGTGAAAGACCATCCTGCTCATGGACATGTCCTCCCTCAAGTCCTGCAATTCCAAATAGGAGGCGTGGTTGTTAATGGCCTCAGCGATCACTTTTCCATCCATGGCGGCCCGGGGCATAAACCCGTACGTGTCAAATACCACACAGGCTTTGTGGAGTTCCAGTCCATGTTCCAATTCGGCTTTGGTGGGTTTAAGCATACGCAAAGCCAGATCATAGTCTCTTCTTAATTTACCGCTTCGAACCAGCGTTTGTCGTATGCCATTAGATCGGTTCATGCCATGCAAATTGAGCCAGATTGTTCAGTATAACCCAAGGTTGTTGGTACGTACCGGAATGTTTTGTTTTGACAGACGCGCCTGGAAGGCTTCCCGGGACTCCCCGGGACTGGGCCAGACATCGCTTGGCGTGTGCGCCCCCGTCATTATCGTTGCTACTTTCTCGACTGTTTCCGGATAGCTGCTACTTATGTCCCGGGATTGCTGTGGATCAGCCAGCAAATCATAAAGTTCGATGCTGCCACCATTCGCCCGGTGGGCGTACCAATTCCCCATCCTTACTGCCTGGTTTTGGTTATGCTCCCAATATAAATATTCATGTTGCTCCTGTTCGCCTTGCCCGGTCAGGGTAGGCAAAATGGAAATACCGTCCGTGCCTGCCGGGGCATCAAGGCTCACAGTCGCTGCTACGGTGGGCAGGAAATCCCAGAAAGCCCAGATGTGGTCACTTACCTGGTTAGGAGCAATTTGCGCTGGCCAGCGTGCCATGGCAGGCACACGAAACCCTCCGTCGTATTCATTCCCTTTTTTCCCACGGGTAGGGGAAGAATTCCCGAAAAATTCGCTGAAGCTGGGCGCCTCCCCGTCATTCATATATCTGTTTTCGTATCCCTCATGGTTTCCATTGTCAGAGGCGAAGACAATCAGGGTGTTGTCATCCAGTTGCAACTCCTCCAGCAACGCCAGCAATTTACCCACTTCAGCGTCCATCCTGCCAATCATGGCAGCCCATTCTTTGTGCTGGATAGGCCAGTCCTTGTCTTTGTATTCCCCCAGATCCGGCACGATGAGAGGACCATGGGGCATGGTGTGGGCCAGGTACAGGAAGAACGGCACATCCTTATGCTCACGGACAAACTCCAGGGATTTTTCGCTGATGACATCAAAGGAATACCGGGCACCGGACGGATCAGCAATTCCGTTCGGCAATACCCTCCCCTGCTCATCATAAGGACTCGCTTTGGCATAGTTTTCCCGTTCAAAATGGTATTTGTTGCCGGGGAAATACTCTCTTTCCGTATTATGGTACAAAAACTCCGGATAATAGGTATGGGCCTGCTGCTGGTTCAGGTAACCATAAAACTCGTCGAAGCCCATATTATTTGGGATCCCGGGCTGGTCATGTAAAGCAAGCCCCCATTTTCCGAACAGGCCCGTTTTATAACCCGCTTCCTTGAGCAGCATGGCCACGGTAAAGTCTCCTTTTTGAAGGGATTCCCTGTAGCCACGGTAGGCGTTTCCCCGTACCCTTGCATGGCCCTGATGGAGTCCCTGCATCAGGGATGACCGGGAAGGGGCACACACGCTGCTGCCGGCATAGGCATTGGTAAAGCGGATCCCTTCGTTTGCTAGCCGGTCGATGTTCGGGGATTTAATCTTTTGCTGTCCATAACAGCCCAGGTCGCCCCAGCCTAAGTCATCACTGAGGATAAAGACAATGTTGGGTGGCTGGCGGTCGCCCTCTTTTTCGCCGGATGCTGATCCGCAACCTGTGATGGCAAACCAGGCCGCTATTAATAGCCCGGGAATATATTGTTGCATGAGGTTCTGAATAAATGAATTTAATAACCCGGGTTTTGTTCCAATGCCGGATTTTCCTGAATGGTGATTTCATGTATGGGCCACAGGTAGTCTCTGGCGGGATTAAACGACCGTACCTGAACCACCTCCCCCTGTCGGTTTAACGCGTTTGCGTTCATGACATCCTCCGCGATTCGCCACCTTCTGATGTCATGGAGGTACAAGCCCTCCAGGGCAAGCTCTACGCGTCTTTCCTGTCTGATCATTTCCCGCATCTGATCCTGGGTCAAACCGGCCGGGTAAACGGGCATTCCGGCACGGGATCGCACTTGGTTCAGCGCCTGATACACTGACTCGTCCGGGCCAGCGGCTTCGTTTTGCGCTTCCGCATACATCAGTAATATATCCGCATATCTCAATAAAATGATATTGATCTCTGACTGCAGGATACTGGGCTGAGCTACATCATCCAGGTAGGTAGTGTATTTCTTGAACCCAAAGCCGGTGCTGAAATATTTTGTATCTGACACAATTCCACCCCGGTACATATGCCCGGGAATGACGATGGTCTGGTGTAACCTAGGGTCCCTGTTTTCATAAGGTGACGCCGGGTCATACTGGGGAGATTCCTGTATTGACAAACCGTCTTTCATTAAATAACTGTCGACAAGGTCTTTTGTAGGCGCCACGTTTATCTGAAGTTCAATGATGACATCCAGGCCGTGGGTGTATTCAGGCGCTTGGTACTGCACATCGAAAATTACCTCTTCATTGTTTTCATTTTCCAGCAGAAACAATCCCCGGTAGTCGGGAAACAAATCGTACTGGTTAAGGTCAATAACATCTTGGGCCGCCGCAGCCGCTTCCGCCCACCTGCTTTCGTACAGCAAAACCCGGGTCTTCAACGCAAGGGCTGCGCCTTGGGTGGCCCTCCCCGGTGCGGTGTAGGAAGTAGGCAGCACGGAGGCCGCATGGTCCAGATCTAGCAGCACCTGGTCGATGACTTTTTCACGGGAAGTACGCGGCAGATCACCCTGGGTAGCAAAATCAGGTGCCTCCAGGATAAGGGGAACGCCTCCGAAATAATGTACCAGGTTTGCGTAAAAGAAGGCCCGCAGGAAATGCGCCTCCGCTTTCAGCCTTTGGATCAGTGCAGCATCCATCGGCACCTTGTCAACATTGTCCAAAAAATAATTTGCCCTTCCGATTCCGCTATAACACGCATTCCATTTGTCGCGGAAGCGGGTTACATTTCCAGGGTTATGGGCACCTATATCCAGGGGGGAATCTCCTCCCATGCTGTAAGAGTTTGGCGTCATGTTTTCTTCCCTAAGCTGCTGTATGGCCGATATCTGAGAATTCCGCAGCACCGCATATACCCCATTTATTGAAGAAATTGCCTGGCTTTCGGTTTGCCACCAGTTTGCTTCATTGTATTGGTCCGTGGGGACGGTATTTAAGTAGCTGTCATCACAGGAGTACGCCGTGAGGGCCAGTAGAAGCACTATTCCGATTTGTATTTTCCTTCTCATTGTTCTTTCATCTAGTTTTCAAAAAGCAAGGTTTAGGCCCAGAGATATGATTTTTGCGTTGGGATAATCTCCCAAATCCTGTCGCAAGATGTCCTTCTCGGGATCACTGAGCTTCCATTGAGAAAAAGTCAGTAAATTCTGCGCGTTTATGTAGGGTCTAAGCCTGCTTATATTCATCCGGTCCAGAAAGCGGCCACGAAGGTTGTAACCGATTTGGAGATTTTTTAACCTAAGATAAGAGGCGTCCTGAAGCCAAAAAGTAGAATTTGCTGAATTTATTTGGGTACCCCGGGCCGGCAAAAACAGCCTGGGATATTTCGCTTCCCGATTATCCGGAGTCCAATGATTGTAGAAATAATCTTTTGTGATTCCAGCGCCATTGTATAGAGGGAATGCCACGTTATGGAAGGGATATATATCAATATCATAAACCCCCTGAAAAAACGCACTCAAATCAATATCCCTGAACCTCAGATTCAAGTTAAACCCATAGGTGTATTTGGGGGTTGATCTTCCCCGGACGTCCATATCATTAATGTCGATTTCGCCGTTATTGTTCACATCCCTAAACTTTATATCACCAGGCGCGGTAGCGTTACTCTGAAATGCATGTTGGTCAATTTCTTCCTGGCTTTGGAAAATTCCTTCTGCCTCGTACAGGTACCATGAGTTTACCGGATAACCTTCCTTGATCACCCGGATGTTTCCAAACCTGTTGGTGGTGTACTGGATGTCCCCAGCCAAATAATCCACCTTGTTCTCCACATAAGCCAGGTTGGCACCCACCTCCAGGTTCAGTTGTCCAATGGTATTTCGGTGCATGGCATTGATCTCAATACCTTTGTTGGACATGCTGTAGAGGTTGGTAATCGGCCCCTGGAGATTACCCACTTGGGCGGGAATGCTGATCCTGGTGAGGATGTCAGTAGTTTTTTTGTCAAATACATCCACCACAAAATTAAGCCTGCCCTCCCAAAATTCGATGTCGAGTCCAAGGTTGGTGACGGTGGTTTTTTCCCAGGAAATATTCGGATCTGCCAAGGCGGTGATCGCACTACCCGCCACGACACTGTTTTCCAAAATAGTACCTTGGTTGATGTTGATATTGCTGAGGTAATTATAAAGCCCGATATTTTGGTTTCCCAGTTGTCCCCAGGAAGCCCGGATTTTTAGTTCATCAATCAGGCCCAAACCCTGCATAAACTGTTCCTCACTTACTCTCCATGCCCCGGAGACAGAGGGAAAGAAGCCCCAACGGTTGGCATTCCCGAAACGGGAA
>DATGOS010000367.1:0-5213 GCA_035305725.1 Cyclobacteriaceae bacterium | reverse complement strand
AATTAAATGGAATGACCAGACCGCTTACGTGAAAATGGATCAAATTTCCAAAATTTGATTGATCCCCTTTTGTGATTTTGCAGTTGTCGCAAAGGTGAATCCCTAATCCTCTTCCTCCTCATCCTCCACATCCACCATGGAAAGGATCTCGCCGGGGGACAAATAAAGGGCCCGAATTTTATCTTTATAGCCTTCCGGTAACTTATCATGGTTTAGCACAAAGTCCTTCGTGGCCACAAGCGCCGCCCCGAGCCCTTTGGCAACGGAATGGCTATCCGCAGCAACCTCTGCCCGGGTAACAAAGTTGTTCGAACTGATATATCGGATACCGAAAGCTACCAGATTTACAGCGCTCCTATCGAGGTAATCCATGATATGGCCCAGTTCATGCCCCAGCCATCCTAATAGCACCTCTTCGGGAAGGTCTTCAATAGGAAGTTTTTCATCCAGCAATTCCAGGTACCTGCTTATTTTTATTCGGTAAGAACGGTTGTCTTTGCTGTCGAACAACAGGGACCCTACCTTGGGCTGCGCCTGCATGACGGAACCCCTGATTTTGTTTTGAAACTGGAAATCGATCTTCACGTCGAGCAACTCAGGAAAATGCGACAGGGCCAAAAGAGTTACTTCTTCGATTTCGTCCGGAATAATCTTATTGACGGAAAATCTTTCGAGAGAACTTCGGGTAGCTTCTAAAATTTTCGCGGACTGTTGCGTAAAATCCAGCGATTGGCTGTTGGAGGGAAGCGGGGAAAAAATTAAATGCAAAAAGAAAATAAAGTACAGGGGAAATTTAATCATGCTTTAAAATTTACAATGGGAATCATCATTATATATAAAAAACTTGACAGTGCCAAATAGTTCCGGTCCAAATTTGGCAAAATAAATGGCAGCGCATGCTGCCATCTATTTCCCATCAAAAATAAAAAGCATGTTTTTTAAATCGCAAAGGCCTTCATCCCCTCTTCGTAATCAACACAGGGATCGTATCTGCCCGGAGTTTCAACATACCGGAGGGCTTTTGTTGCCCCAATTTCGGACGTAAAATACCCCAATACCGTCAGGTCCTTAAGCATATGGATATAATGTGGTCCTTCCCGCTCCTCCCGTTCTGCCTCGGCCTGCGCAAAAACCTTATTGAGGTAGTTCGATCTTTCTTCCTGACTTGCCTCCACGAAATCACTTCCGACATCGTCCTTGAACTCTTTTCGCAGGGTATTAAGTCCGTCCACAAAGGTTTCCTGTTCAGGTTTGTAATAGGTATCCTTCACCATCATGACCATAAAGGAACCGATCCCCACGGCCTTGGCGCCCGGGGTATCCGTGGTGGGTATAATGGTTTCCCCGATTTCGTCCAGAAAGGCAATATCTCTTTCGGAAAATTCGAGGCCCTCGATCCGGTCCTCCGGCGCGCACCCCGTCAGTATGGCGGTGGAACCGACCATGGCTCCCCCCATCATCAGGACCATGCTCTTTAGCGCCTCTCTTCTTTTCATTTCCATAATAGATGATGTTCAAGCTTATAAATTTCCTTTTTTCAATTCATTCACCGCAAAGTCTGCAGCCCTTGCCGTCATCGCCATATACGTTAGGGAGGGGTTTTGACACCCTGCCGAAGTCATAGCGGCGCCGTCTGTAACGAACACGTTCTTGGCATCCCACACCTGGTTATGTCCGTTCAACACGGAAGTTTTGGGATCTCTACCCATTCTTGCAGTTCCCATTTCGTGGATGCCCTGGCCCATGGTATAGCCGGAGTCATAGGTTTGCACGTTCTTTAGTCCGCCTGCTTCCAACATCTCCGCGGCATCATTCATCATGTCCACACGCATTTTCTGTTCATTATCCTTAATCTCGGCATTCATCACCAAGACGTCCATTCCCCACTTGTCCTTCTTTTCACCGGAAAGTTTTATGGTATTTTCATGATAAGGCAGTATTTCTCCAAAGGCGTTTATGCCCATCCTCCATGGTCCGGGTTCGGACAACGCTTCCTTTAGTTGAGCGCCAAAATTCAGCTCTGCAATATTTCTCGACCAGCCGCTTCTACTGGCGGAACCCTGGTACCCAAAACCTCTCAGGTAGTTCCTTTTTTCTCCATTGACATTTCTGAACCTGGGGATGTATATTCCGCCTGGCCTTCTTCCAAAGTAATATTTGTCATCATACCCTTCGACGCTTCCACTCGCGCCGGTACGGAAATGATGGTCCATTACATTATGACCCAGTTCGCCTGAACTGCTTCCCAGCCCTTCCGGCCAGATGTCCGTGGCCGAACGCATCAGTACGGCGGTGGAATTAAAAGCGGACGCACAGAGGAAAATGACCTTGGCGTTGTACTCATAGGTTTCATTAGTTTCCGCATCCAACACTTCAACCCCTGTTCCCTTGGCTGTATCCTTGTCATAGATCACCCGCGTCACGATGGACCATGGCCTCAGGGTTAAATTACCTGTTGCCACGGCGGCAGGAAGGGTGGAAGCCTGGGTACTGAAATACCCACCGTAGGGACAGCCCAGGGAGCATTTATTTCGGTACATGCAACCCGGTCTCCCGGGTAGCGGTTGGGTATTATTGGCTATTCTGGCATGAATAAAATGCCGGGAGTCCCCGAATCTTTCCTTAAACCTTTTGGCCACATCCTCTTCCACACAGTTCATGGGCATAGGGGGCATGTAATCACCGTCCGGGAAATGCGGGATACCGTCCTTATTGCCCGCTATTCCCGCAAATTTTTCCACATAACTATACCATGGAGCCAGGTCTTTGTACCGGATGGGCCAGTCCACCGCTATGCCATCCCTCAGGTTGGCCTCAAAATCCAGGTCGGACAACCTGTAGCTTTGCCTGCCCCAAAGCAGGGAACGTCCGCCCACCTGATAGCCCCGGAACCAGGTAAACGGTTTCTCTTCTATATAAGGAGAATCGGATTCATGTGCCCACCAGTCAATGTTCAGGGGGTTTAGCACATAATCCCTTCTCAAATTGGGATGGTTTTCTATCAGTTCCACAGTCCTTCGGCCCCGGTGCTCTATCTCCCAGGGGGCTTTTGTGGCATTTACGTAATCTTTAATGTGTTCTACATTCGGTCCCCGCTCCAGGAGCAGGACCTTCAAACCTTTTTCTGTCAGTTCTTTGGCAGCCCAACCGCCGCTGATCCCCGACCCAACGACAATTGCATCATAATCTTGATTTGCCATAATATTAATTTACCCTAAATTTCTAGTAAGATTATTTTTTTAAATATACTGTTTTTATTATTTATTCTTAAAGATAAAGGTTGGTTTTGACCACAATCCCAAAAAAAGCCGCCGCCTTCCCTTATTATCCCGGTTTTTTAACCACCCGCTTTTCCTTAAAGGCCACGATAAAGAATATACTCACCACCAATGCTATTCCGGAGGGTATCAGCCAAATGGATGTCCAGTCCCGGACATCACCTACCGTATACTGGTCAGCGACAATTCCTGCTACCCAAAAGCCGATAAGCATACCCACACCGTAAGTTGCCAGCGTAATCAGTCCCTGGGCGGCACTTTTGTACTTTGGTCCTGCCTTAGCGTCTGTATATATCTGCCCTGATACAAAAAAGAAATCATAACAGATGCCATGTAGGGCAATACCGATAATGAGCAAATACGCGCCCTGTCCCGCATCGCCAAAAGCAAAGAAGAGATACCGGGCTACCCAGGCGAACATGCCGACAAGGATGGTCTTCTTAAAACCGAACTTATTGAAGAAAACAGGAAGCAACAATAGAAACAGGGCCTCAGAAACCTGCCCTATGGTCATCTTTCCCGTGGCATTTTCCATGCCTATTTCTGAAAGAAACGGATTGGCGTTTTGGTAGTAGAAAGCCAGGGGAATACATATCAGAATGGCAGAAATGAAGAAAATCGCGTAGTTCTTGTCCCTTAAAAGCTTCAACGCATCCAGGCCCAATAACTCCGATACCGTCTGGGTTTCACCCTTTACGACCTTGGGAGGGGTCTTGGGAAGAAAAAAACTAAAGATCCCCAACACCAGGGAACTGATACTGGCCAGCAGGAAGGTATTTCTCAATAGCCCTGCGGCAAGGGCTTCCTGACTGTCCCAAAGAAAAACAAAGCTGATCAGCAGTCCTGCGACGATCCAGCCTATGGTTCCCCATACCCTGATCGCTCCGAACTCCCTGCCGGGATCTGTCATTTGGTCAAAGGAAACCGAATTGACCAGGGCCAGCGTGGGCATGAAAATAACCATATAGCCAAACACGAAGGGATAAAATCCCGCAAAGTCCTCGGACTGAAACATCAGGAACATCAATACCGCTCCCAATAGGTGCAGCACGCCTAATACCCGTTCAGCATTGAAGTATTTATCAGCAATCAGGCCTATGATAAATGGGGCTATAATGGCGCCAAAAGACTGGGTGGAAAAAGCCGCCGCGATCTGCGTACCCGAAGCGTTTAGGTTATTACCCAGAAACGTACCCAAGGTCACAAACCAGGAGCCCCAGACAAAAAATTCCAGGAACATCATGAGGGACAATTTCGATCTCGTGATGAAAGTCATAAGTATTGGCTTTTTGATAAAGGAATAAACAAGGTATACCTGATAGATTCAATTTGGAAGGCAAACTAATTAAATATTCATTTACTTTTATGGCATATTCACTTAAATTTATCTTTTCCGAAATGGCTGACCCATCAGGATTCTAATTTTCCGGATACACCATTTGCTTTTAAGTGTTCCCGGAGATCGTCAAAAAATACAGGATTGTACAGGTTTTGCACGCATTTATGGATCAACCTGATAAAATCGTCATCGTCCGTTAGACGCGATCGGTGCTAAGTTTTATTTGTAACGTAATATTAAAGCAAGCTATATGGGCAACAAAAAACTTAAGATGGGAATGATCGGCGGTGGTCCAGGTTCCTTTATCGGCGGAATTCATAGAAACGCGGCAGCTCTGGACGGATTGATTGAACTTACTGCCGGTACATTTAGCAGCCAACCGGAAAAGTCAATCCAGATGGGAAAAGAATTGCATTTGCAGCAAGACCGGATTTACGCCGATTACGATGAACTGTTGGAAAAGGAATCACTGCTTCCGGAGGAGGAAAGAATTGACTTTGTCTGCATCATCACCCCCAACCACCTGCATTTAGATCCGGCGGTCAAGGCATTGAAAAGAGGATTTCATGTGGTGCTGGACAAACCCATGACGCTGA
>DATGOS010000366.1:0-8138 GCA_035305725.1 Cyclobacteriaceae bacterium | reverse complement strand
GGAGGGAATATCTGAATCGTAATGGCTGACATATATCATGCTGATCGGCGTATGCAGCGCAATCCAGTCCACGGAATCCCTGAACAAATCAGCCTGCGCTTCGTCCATACCCTGGGTGGCCTCGTCCAAGATCAGGAGGCTGGGAGATTTGATCATGGCCCTGGCCAGCAGGCAAAACCGCTGATTTTCCAGTGATACCCGGTGGAATCCGGTGTCGGCGATATGGCCTAAGCCCCAGACCTCCAGCCAGGCAGATGCCTGCGCGATTTGTTCCGGACTTGCTTTCCTGAACAACCCTATGGTATCAAAATAACCCGACAGCACCACCTGTAGGCAGCTTTGGGATTTCGGAAAATATCTGGACAACTCCGCCGCCACGAACCCGGTCGGTTTTTTGACGTCCCAGATAGACTCTCCCGAACCCCTTTTTTTATCAAACAATACGATATTGTTGGCATAGGCCTGGGGATTTTCGCCGAAAATGAGACTTAAAAGCGTGGATTTCCCCGCGCCGTTTGGGCCTTTCAGTGCCCACCGCTCACCCTGCCTGAGCACCCAGCTAAACTGGTCCAGGATAACCTTTTCCCCGTAACGGATCCGGACATCCTTCATGCTGACCAGTTCCCGGAATTCCGGTAATGGATAATCTTTTATCAAAACTGCCAGCCGCTCAAAAACTTCCTCCTGATGACTGTCTTTATTAAAATCCACACCATGGAAATCTTGGCTTTTCATCAGGTGCCGGAATTTGCCGTTTTCCAGCACCCCGACATGGGTGACCGAACCCGGAATTTCCCCTGCCCGGGTTGTCATAATCACCTGGATGCCGGAATGGGTAATTTCCGCTAACCAATTTCCGAATTCCTTTCTGCTGGCCACGTCAAGTCCGGTCATCGGCTGGTCCAATAGCAGCAGCCTGGGATTTTTGATCAACGCCGCAGCAAGGCTCAGGCGACGGGTTTCTCCATTGGAAAGCTTGATCAACGACTTGTCCTTTAAGGTGTCAAGCCGAAGCAGAGGCAGGACGCTGTGTAGGTCCCACTTTCCCGGGAGCCCGGACTTCCGGCTCAACAAAAAGCTTTCCACCGTCAGCGCCTCTTCGGATTCAGAGGCATTGAACCTTTGCTGGTAATAAAAGTCCTGCAGGTTGGATTTGTTCCTGAACTCATATTTTTGGGAAACGAAGGAGATCAAATCCCTGAAACTGTAAATTTCCCCTTCTTGCCGTTTTTGTTCCTGGTAGGAAACGGCAAAATCCCGGGAGACTTTCCCATTCCTTAGCGTGGTTTTCCCTTGCAGGGTATCAAGGAAGGCGGTCATTTCCATGCCTGAGTTGCCCAGAATGGCCCAGCTTTGTCCTTCAAGCATGACGAAATTAAGGTTTTGAAAAATTTCCCTTCCCAAATGTGTCACCCTGGCATCTTCAATGCTAAGAAAGGGTGTCTTTGAAGATCCCATAAAAGTGCTAGATTTTGTTTTTGCTGTCAATGATGATGGTTACCGGTCCGTCATTAATAAGCGAGACTGCCATCATTGCCCCAAATTCTCCGGTTTGAATTGGCTTGCCGAGTTCTGTTTCAAGGGCTTCAATGAATTTTTCATAAAGCGGAATGGCTGTTTCAGGTTTGGCGGCCTTGATGTAGGAGGGGCGGTTTCCTTTTTTGGTGCTGGCATGCAGGGTGAACTGGCTGATCAACAACAGTTCTCCGTTAATGTCGGGAAGGCTTTTGTTCATCACTCCATCCTCATCGTCAAAGATCCTTAAATTGACGATTTTGCGGCTGAGCCATTCAATATCGGCGGGGCCGTCCGCATCTTCAATGCCAAGCAGTACCATCAGCCCCTGGTTGATTTGTCCTTTTATATCGCCATTGATGGTTACTGAAGATTGGGATACACGCTGTATTACGGCTATCATTTATCTTTGTCTAATTCCTGCATTTCCCTGGAGGTAATGGTTTCCCGGGCTGGGCCTCCGGCTTTGTTGGCATGGTAAATCATGGCCCTCGCCACCTGATGATTATAAATAGGCTTGTATTTTTTGTAAATACCTATGGCGGTGACCGCCTTCATGACCACCTTTCCCACTTCTTCCCCAAGCCTGTTTTCCCTCCGGTTTCCCAACAGGATGGAAGGCTGAAATATTCCCAGATATTCAAACGGAACGGACTTTAAGTCCTCCTCCACCTGCCCTTTTACTTTATTATAGAAGATGGATGACTGCGGGTCCGCCCCAATAGCGCTTACGTATAAAAATTTACCGGCGCCTAAATGATGAACCCACCTGGCAAATGAAATCACGTAATCGTGGTCAATTTTGAAGAAAGCTTCCCTGGAACCGGCATCTTTGATGGTGGTACCCAGGGCACAAAAGGCATGCATGACAAAATCCCGGGAACGCAAGCTGCTTATCAGCTGATGGTTTGCGCCTCCGATGTCTTTTTCCCGAAGCTTCTCCTCTAGGTCAATCCCGTTCAGGTTATCAAAATCCACCTGAACCTGGACAAGCTTATTGTGTTTTAACGTCAGTTCTCGCCGGCCGACGGAGATCACATAACCGTACCTGTCCTCCTGAAAAAGCTGGTGCAACAATTGTGTACCCACAAGCCCGGAACCTCCGGAAACGATTGCTATTTTTTTCATATCAGTCCGTAATTAATCGGTTGAATATCATAGAGAGGTCCTTCCATTCGATGGAAGATTCCGGGTTTTTTCTTTTTACCTCCAGTACCCCCTCGTTTTGCACCAGTTCGAAGGAAAAAACGAAATCGGCGTCTTTCTCCAGCCAGCCCCTTGTGGTGGAAAAACGCATATCGTTATAAATGTAATGATTTGGTTTAAGCTTTTCCACCAAATGGTGGTTTCTGGAAAATCTGGTGAGTTTCTGAAAGTTTTCGAAACGGGAAAGTTTATTTTCCAGGGCAACATTCCGTTTGAAAAAAAGAAAAGCATCGAAGGGCACCGGCTCCTTCCTGGGATTAAAGTATCCCGCATAATAGCCTTCCGGGGTTTTGATGATGCCCTGCCACAAAAAATTCTGAAACGGCGCGGGAATCGTGGTCATGATTTCCACCTCCAGGTTTTGTTGCTCCAACGCTCTTTTTAATGCCGGATCCACCACCCATAGCTTGTTGAGCAGCGTAAAAAGCAGGTAAGCATGGGATATGGCGATCCCGATATTATTGATTTTCCTTCGCCGTGCGGACTCTCTATGGTAAAACATCAGCACAATCAAGGCGATGAGCATGGGAAGCGTATAGGCAGGATCTATAATAAAGATGGTGTTGAGTTCTACCCGCAGATCACTGAATGGCAGGAATATCTGCGTGCCATAGGAGGTGAAAATATCCAAAAGCGGGTGGGTGAACAGGGTCCAAAAGAAAAGCCTGGTCCAAAACCAAAAAGGCTTTCCCAAGGACCAGCCGGATTTGGAAAGCAGCCATCCCAACAGGGGTGCGGCCAGAAACGAAAAAAGGAGGGAATGGGTAAATCCCCGGTGAAAATTTACATAGTCGGCCTCTTCCAGAAAAAAGCCGCCTATGACATCGAGATCCGGGATGGTCCCGCCAATGGCACCCCAAAGCAAAGCCTTATTTCCGATCTGTTTTCCCGCGACTACTTCCGCAACGGCAGCTCCTAATACAATTTGTGTCAGAGAGTCCAAATCCTCAATCGATAGTCAGCGGTGCCGGATGAATACCTGTTTTTACCAACATACTTTCGTGTCAATCTTAAAATCAACGCCAACAGCCATTTCTAGGCTTTGGTTCTTTCCCATTCCAAAAACTTTTCTATGTCGGTGTTCAGGCTTTTGAAGATGGCCACAATAACCGTCAGATCATCAATATAGCCCACGCCCGGAATGAAGTCAGGAATGAAGTCAAGGGGCAGCACAAAATACAGCAACCCCAGCACCAGCAGCACCAAAGTACGGTTGGAAACGCCCCTGTACGAATTGTTGAGGTGGGCCTTCAACATTCTGTAAAATACCTCCAGTTGGGATTTTGATTCGCGTATGGAAGGCATTTCTCCTACCTGCTTCATTTTGTCGGAAAATTTGTGAAGGAGTTTGCTGAGTTTTTCCCTGTTGGCGGCTATACTTTCAGCCCTGGACTGATAAACCCTTTTTACCTTTGCAAACAACCGGCTTTCCTTTTCTTTGTGCGTGTTCATATGATGCCTTAGAAGTGGATCCTGATTTCTGTTTTGACTTTTTTTAATGCGACGGCAATGCTATCCTGTTTCCGTTCCAGAAACAGTTGAAAAATCCTTTTGTTTAAATCTATATCCCGCGCTTCCTCGTTGAGGTCCTGGGAGGCCCTGTTGATCATGGTGATTACCTGTTCAACCGCGTTCTTCACGCTTTCCCAGGTTTCGTCGGAAAAGTACACCTGTTGGGAGACATTGTGGTTAAATTCCTCCCGCACCTCCGCCAGCAGCCGCTGATGCAGCTCCTGTGCGGTGTAGTTTCCGGTGTTCACCCTTCTGATCAGGTTGTTGGGCGTGATCCTTTCCAACAACAGACACAATCGCTCGGCGGCCTGAAGGCGTACCGGAAGAATGATTTCCGTGTTTTTGGTTTTGAGGGAGATCAGCTTATTGTCTTTCTCGTTTTTCAGGAATGACACCGCGGTGATGTACATGCCGTAGATGACCAGGCCTGCGGGCAATATGATCTTTAAGATGTCAACAAATTCCTCCATATCCGGGATGATTTTCCCCCGAATATCCAAAATAAAAGCTTTCCATAAAACTCCCTGGTGGATTATTTCCGCGCGTATTTTGAACTATCCGGCCTTGTTTAGCATTTATTTTTACATGTTGGTACCTATCGATATCACCCCCAAAGCCATAGAAGAAATTAAGAACATCATGGCCCATAAAAAGATTCCTGCCGACTATCAGCTTCGGGTAGGCGTCAAAGGGGGGGGCTGTGGGGGAATGGCGTATGCTTTGGGATTTGACAAGCCGAAAGCGGGAGACCAGCAATTTGAGATTTCCGGCATTCCGGTTTTGCTGGAAAAAAGGCATGTAATGTTTTTGATGGGGATGACAATAGATTTTTATGAGGGCAGCGACGCCAGGGGCTTTACTTTTATCAATCCGGAGGCTGAGGCCAACAATAATGCTTCGGGGCAACAGGCCGCGGGGAAGGAAAATGTATAGGAAGTCAGGAAAAAAATAACCACAAAGGGCGCCGGGGCAAAAACGTGGTGGGCCGCCAAGAGATACGCAATGTTCGCAAAGTTTCTTAGTTTTCGGAGGTAACTTTGATTTATTTCTCTGTGCACTCGGTGTTCTCGGTGGTTTGACTTTTAATAAAACCACGATGTCGCAAAAGGATACGCAATGCTTGCAAAGTATATCTTCGTGTTCATTGTGCATACTTTTGATACTTTCCGGTTACTTTTTAACCGCAGAGGTAAGCGCTTTTGGAAGATTCCTCCGCTTTGTATACTGCATTTTTGTAGCAGCCTTTCATGGTTTTTGATCCTCCCTTCTTCTCACTTATAGTAACTGCAACTATTTATTTATATAATACAAATAATGCTATAATAGTTTTTTGTTGCAATAATAATATTATAAAACTTTTTTATTCAATAAATTATTTTTAACTTAATCATGCTTTCATTGTGGCATTGTATCCTGTTTGTCCGTCTTGGGTTATGCGGGTAAGACGAAATAAGTTTTTTGGCTGGTTGGACCTTCGGCATTTAGACAATGGGCTAGGGGTAAGCCTGGCACGTCTGGTCTCACGTCTATAATACGCAACATTTCATAAAAAATTGGCAATGATAATTTTTGTAAAATTTCGTTATTGAACCGGGAAATGGTACGAAAAAGGATTCCAAATGAACTTCTTCTTATCTTTTAATAAAATTTAGAATAATATGAAAAAATTTCAATTACCCCTGTTCCTATGTGGAATATTAGGCCTCTTGGGATTCGGCTGCGAAGAGGGGGGGAAACCTACAAATTGTGAACTGGCCGCATGTGATCCCGGAAGAAAAACTGTCAAACAATGGATAGATAGAGAGGGAATGGTACTGCTGGACAATAGTAACCAAATGTACTATATAAGTACAGGTGAGTCACCCGATATACATATACTTGGGTATAGTTGCAATTTGCCTGAAGAATTTAGAACAGAAGGAATGCTGGTTGCAGTGAGCGGCGAGCTAAAAGACGATTGTGATGAGCTAAATCTTATCTCTGTAGCACAGGAAAATTATTATTTACATATCGATAATATTGAACCCTTAAAGGACTAAACTATGGAAAAGATTTACCTTATTTTTGTAATGCTTTTATGCTCCGCAAATGTATTTAGCCAAACCATTTAGGATCCTGATGCTGATATGGTTTTTCTTGATGGGAAGCCAGATAAAAAGAAAACCAATGAACAAGGCATAACCCCAAACTATGTTATTATTGGAAACGGGAATAATGTATGGGAAAACCGTATTATTACGTATTTTTTTGCTAACGGTACCCCGGATATTAGTGGGACTCAAGAACAAGATGGGATAAGAGATGCGTTTGATATATGGACAGCAGCAGCAGACATAGCTTTTTTAGAAGTATGTAATGCTAACGATGCCGACATAGTGATTTCTTGGGAATCTTGGAACCATGGTGATGGAATTCCTTTTGATGGACCTAACTGGGTGTATGCGCACGCACTTATTGGTGATCCCGCTACCCAACCCCTTGCTGGGGATATACATTTTGATGAAAGTGAGGATTGGACCCTAGCCGTAACAAGCGACGATGACCAACCTATGGATTTGGTTACTTTTGCTGCCCATGAGATCGGGCATGCCATAGGTTTGGGCCATTCCAATGTAAGCACAGCATTAATGGCGGGCGGTCATGCCCTTTGGATACAAAATGGGTCTCATCGATTTTTAACACAAGATGATATAGCCGGCATTCAAAGTATTTATGGTTTACCTAATGGTGGGGCATTAATTGATGGCCCTAGTGCCCTTTGTTCCAGCGGTTCCTATACCATTCAGGACGTCCCGGCGGGTATATCAGTTTCATGGACTGTCAGTCCCTCCCATATTTTCACCAACAGTTCCGGCTCGGGAACGACAGCAAACCTTGTTCTTGTAAACCCCCCGGTAGTTTCCGGAACGGCTACCTTGACCTACACCTTACAGGGAGCCGGATGCGCCGGTACGGAAATTACACGGAAAATCCAGGTAGGACCGGAATACCCCGACTTTGATTTTTATCAATATCCTTCTTGTATTAGCCCAAACCAGGTGGTTACCGTCGTCGCCAATATCACCCAGGTAGATTATGACTGGACGGTGAACGGCGGTACCATTTTAAGCGGACAGGGGACGCAGTCGATTGATATTATGGTCGGAAGCGGCGGTAGCATAGCCGTGCATTGTTATGTGTCCAACGGCCCGGAAGCCTGCGGGGGACCGAAGGGTACCGTCTCCCTCTATCCGATGGGCTGTTTTGCGGCGGAAGACAACAGTGTAACCGCCTACCCCAATCCTGCCAGTGACATTCTCCATTTTAAGAGCGAAACGGAAGAAAATTTCACAGGGGAAATCGTCTTTCTGGATTCCCAAAACAATCCAAGGAAAAGTGTTTCCGCAGACAGTTGTGAAATAGCCATAGATGTCTCCGATCTTCAGCCTGGCGTTTATCACGTTACCTATACCATCGGTGACAGGTATCAGATAAAAAGGATCAAAATAGAATAGAAGCCAAAGGATTATCAAACCGGGCCTGGCAACAAAATGTTGCTGAGTCCGGTTTTTTCCATTCATGCAGCTGGGCTTTGCGTAGGGAGTCAGGATATTGTCGCCAATATGTACACTTTCGGGCTACCGGAACGAGGGGACAAGATAAACGCAAAGCACGCCAAGGCAAAACGCGGAGGGCGCGAAGAGGCTTTGGTGACTTCCCCACCCTGTCGGCGGAAATTCCTGCGCGGTATTTTATTAAAAAAGGAAGCAGGGGAAGAAAATTAAATGCAACAATGGCGGAGCAACAGGGCCTTTGCGAACCTTGCGAAAAGTCTTTGCGTACTTGGCGGTAAAAAATAAACTTTAACTGATTACACGTTTTAGAAAATAAAGATATTCCTCCGCTTTATCCGCAACATTTTTTTT
>DATGOS010000365.1:0-2092 GCA_035305725.1 Cyclobacteriaceae bacterium | reverse complement strand
GCTGTTCAACACCATGTCTTCAAAACGCTTAGTGGTAATTTCTACTACCGCATTGTTCTGGTTAAACCAGGTAACCCCGATCAGCACGATTACCGCCGTGATGATTAACCACAGCTGGAAATTCGGCTTTTGGGGCGGTTTGGGTATGAATTTTTTACTCTTGTTCTTTTCACTCATCTCTCTAGTAATTAAGGCAATAAACCGTTTGGTACAACAATAATAAAAAATGAAAGTTCAGGCAATTTAATTTATGTGGGTTACCTTAGCATCCCCCCACAGTTCCTCCAGACCATAAAATTCCCTGGTTTCATTTGGGAAAATGTGTACCACTACGTTCACGTAATCCATCAATATCCATTGCCTGTTGGCCTTCCCCTCACTCCTCCACGGCTTTTCCGCACCCGCTTTCGCCACTTCCTCTTCTATTGAAGCGGATATAGCCTCAAGTTGGGTATCCGACGCCCCGGAACAAACCACAAAAAAATCGGTAACAGTATTCTTTATATCCCTCAGATCCATCACCACGATGTTGGAAGCTTTCTTTTCTTCCATCCCTTTTATGATCACTCCGCTCAGCTCTTCTGCTGTCATATATTATTAATAAATTTTAACTGGGTTTGAGTCTTTTTATTCTTCAAAAGAATAAAAGTTTAAATATCTTTATTGTTAAACAAAATAACTATTAATTTGTGCATAAAATCCTTGCCAATACCCTATTTCTGGGAAAAGACATTTATTATCTGCCAGATTGTCATTCGACAAATGAGGTAGCCGCGGAGAGAGTAAAGGCAAAAAAAGCCGGGGAAGGAAGCATTGTAATCACGGACAGGCAGACGAAAGGCCGCGGACAAAGGGGCAACAGGTGGTATAGCGAACCTGGAATGAACCTGACCTTTTCCCTCATTCTCAAACCCGTTTTTCTGGATGCAAGCGAGCAGTTTGATCTCAATATGGCGGTCTCGCTGGGCATCCGCGAAGCGCTTGCTGAATATATCCCCTCAATCCTGGTCAAGTGGCCCAATGATATTGTCCATCCCGAACAGGGGAAACTTGGCGGCATCCTTATAGAAAACACGCTGGGCAACGGCGGCATCACCTTTTCCATTGTAGGCATTGGACTGAACATCAACCAAACAGATTTCCCATTTCCCAACGCAACCTCCATGGCAAGCCTGGCCGGCGCCGAATTGGACAAAGAGGAAATCTTCAAGGTACTCATCAGCAGGATAGAAAAATACTACCTACTGCTAAAAAAAGGGCATATAAAAACGATCCGGAGCACCTACCAGGCCAACATGTTCCGCTTTGGGCAAATGTCAACTTTTAACGACGGGGAAAATTTTACCGGACAAATTATAGGAATCTCGGAGCAGGGAAAATTAATCATTGAAAAAAACAACCGGGACGTTCACCAGTATGCTTTTAAGCAGGTAAAGTTCGTATAAACTCCCATCCTGGATTAAATTTTATTTTTCTGTACAATTTCGTAAATTTGCAGGACGAAACAAAACCAAAAATTCATGTCGGAAACCAAATTGCAAAAGTATATTAAGTATAAGGTAAAAGATATTTCTTTGGCCGAATATGGCCGAAAAGAAATCCGTTTGGCCGAGGCGGAGATGCCGGGGCTGATGGCCTTGAGGGAAGAGTATGGTGAATCCAAGCCTCTCAGCGGTGCCAGGATTGCCGGATGCCTTCATATGACCATCCAGACTGCCGTGCTCATCGAAACGCTGGTAGCCCTGGGCGCGGAAGTCACCTGGTCATCCTGTAACATTTTCTCAACGCAGGACCATGCGGCGGCAGCTATTGCGGCTGCGGGTATCAGTGTTTATGCCTGGAAAGGCCTTACCGAGGAAGAATTTGACTGGTGTATTGAGCAAACCCTGTTCTTCGGCGAACAACGGGAGCCTTTGAACATGATTCTTGACGATGGCGGCGACCTGACCAACATGGTTTTGGACAAGTATCCCGAACTGGTCCCCGGGATAAGGGGAATCTCCGAGGAGACCACCACCGGTGTCCACCGGCTATACGACCGTATGAAAAGAGGACATCTTCCCGTTCCCTGCATAAATGTCAACGATTCTGT
>DATGOS010000364.1:0-2388 GCA_035305725.1 Cyclobacteriaceae bacterium | reverse complement strand
AAACCTGTGAGGAATTAGGCAAGGAAAAACCGGAGCTCTCTGATGAAGTTTGGGAATGCTTTAAAAATTACACCTGGCCGGGCAATATCCGGGAGGTGAGAAACATCGTCAGGAGGGCCTGTTTGCTTACAGGCCAAAACGGGATTATTGGCAAAGAAGTACTTCCTGAGCAGCTTACCTCTCCCAGTGTGCCAGATCCTGCGGAACCGGAAGAAGAAACCAGAGATTTTGCTGATCTGGATCTGAAATCCGCCTCCATGATGGCGGAGAGTAAACATATCCTTGATACGCTGGACAAAGTCCACTACAATAAAACCCTGGCCGCCAAAATGCTCAACATTGACAGAAAAACCCTGTACAGCAAGTTGAAGATGTTTAATATAAAAGTGTAATACGAGAGTTGAGACGTAAGACGTGAGACAAGCCTGCGGTTGACGGCCGACAGACCACGGCCGACAGACCACGGCCGGCGGTCAACAACCCGGCAGCTTGACAAATTTCCCGCTGCCCAGATTGCACAATCAGTAAGGACCCCAGGGGGGTCGGAGTATGTTAGCCAGATGGGAGGGAAATGCCTTTGCTCGACTTCAGAGAGGTCGGCTATTTCAAAGCCATCCATTCATCATATATAATTTATAATTCATCATTCATCATTCATCATTTGGCGTATTTTTTGAACTAGTTGGTTTATGTTAGACCAAAATTAAAGCAAGATGAGTGACTCAACCGCGATGACGCCACTTTCCACGGTAATGAACAGCCTGGCAAAAAAGGGATTTGAAAAGGAGTTTAAGATTGGCAGGGAAGGTGCCCGGCTGGATGGATCGGATAAGGTTTATCAAGCAGAGGATTTGTGGATTTTAAAAGTTTATCGGTTTGAGGGAGAATCTGATCCCGCCGACATGGCGGCCCTGTATGCCATGGAAGCCAAAGACGGAAGCAAAGGCTTTCTTTTGAACGCCTATGGAAACTATTCAGACCAGGATCAGAAATTTTATGATGATTTTATCCTGCAGGTGCAGATAGAGAAGGAGGACAGGCTGCAGGATTTGGATTAGGGATCAAGGCGGGTAAACAATTCCCTATAGTAAGGATTCATAAGGGCAGCGGAATGCTTAACCTTTAAAATGTTCAATTACCCTGGGGAGGCAGATTCTCAGCCAGATGGAGAAATTTTCAGGATTAGAGTCTATTTCCTCCAAGAGTTTGGGCATGCTCACGTACCTCCAGCTCTTTACCTCATCCTTATCGGGTTGGGGGAGTTCATCGCTTCGCCCAAAGTACACATGATCCAGTTCATGCTCGATGAGCCCGTTTTCAAAGGGCATCTTATAAATGAAACTGAACTGAAATTCCAGCTTGCATTGCATTCCCATTTCCTCCTTTAGCCTTCGGTGCACAGCCTCTGAGACTTCCTCATTTTGACGGGGATGGCTGCAACAGGTATTGGTCCACAGGCTCGCTGAATGATATTTTTCGTCAGCCCTTTGCTGTAAAAGCAGCTCATCCCGAGAGTTAAAAATAAATATGGAGAACGCGCGGTGCAAAAGCCCCTTTTGGTGTACCGGCGTTTTGGCCATTGTACCTGTTTCCCTATCGTTCTCGTCCACCAAAATCAAAATGTCTTCCATTTTTCTAAATCTTTCCTTGACTCGCCCGCTCCGCCGGTCGAAAAAACCCCTGGCGTACCGGAAGTAACTGTTACTTTCAGTTGTGCCTTCCAATAAAGACAAAGATTCAGTCAAAAAGGTTTGGATTGTGGATTTGATCATGGTTCACTGCCACGGGTTTCACCCGCGGTTATTGTAGTTGAAGCCCTTCGGGCACAGCATAAATGATCCATATCCATCAACCCATCCTCCCCACTTGGGAAAACTCCCCGGCGGATTTCATCCACTTATTAACTGTCGACCGTGCCGTGGCCTGTGGTCTTATATCTTATGTCTTATATCTTACGCCTTTATTTTTATTCTTTGCGCTCTGCTATTGTTGCGCAACAAAACGTTCCACCTTGTTTTCAATGGGCTCAAGTGACTGTAGATACACATAAATAGCTTCAAGGTCTACACTGTCCATTCCGGCATACATGGTCCAGGGCATAATCGTATTGAATTCATCGGGAGCTACCACGGGAGGTACATATCCATTGGCCAGGTCATAGGCCTTAAACCGGGCGACAAAAGCCTCTTTTGTCCAGTTGCCGATGCCCGTCTCCGGATGGGGGGTGATATTGGCGGTCACCAGCCGGCCTGAGGGCAGATTAAATTCTCTTCCCCCCGCAAAGGCCTTCTCCATATCCAGATTTACCCCATCAAAAGGGGTATGGCATTCCACACAGGAGGCCGCATTGGCCATGTACTTTCCATAGGCAATAGAAACTTCTTTGGG
>DATGOS010000363.1:0-2350 GCA_035305725.1 Cyclobacteriaceae bacterium | reverse complement strand
GCACCTATAGTACCCAATACCTGCATATGAGCAAAATCGGAAATGGGATTAGAAACGGCACCCGCGTAAAACAGGGCCAGGTCATCGGGTATGTAGGAAGCACGGGACTGGCCACCGGACCACATCTTTGCTTCCGGTTTTGGAAACATGGAAAGCAGGTGGATTGGCTCCAGGAAAAAATCCCCCCATCCGAACCTATCGCCCCGGAAAACCGACTGGCATTTGAAAAAGTCCGAACGGAGATCCTCAACCAATTGGCGGCCATACCCTATGAATCTTCCCCCCATCAATCGGAACTTTTAACTAGCAGATAAAAATAAGGCAGGACCAAATCCTGCCTTTCCTTTTTCCATATGGTGTACCTTCCTACGGAAACTGCCACACGTGCCGGATTTAAAGTGTCTCTCGCAGTTACACCCGTTCTAACTTTTATTTTCGACCGGGATTTCCCCCGGCCCCATAGGTTTATTGTTTTCAGGAAAACAACTCGAGTGCCGGCCTGCCCAAGCCGTCAGGGGTGGTATATATGGGCCGCTTTTCAACCACAGCATGCGTTTCGGCATCGATTCCCAAAGCATGGTAAATGGTTTGGTGGATACTGTCGATCTTGATCGGCTTTTCGACGGTTTTGCAGGGTCTTTCGTCGGAAGTCTTTCCGTAGACACTTCCTTTTTTGATACCCCCGCCAAACATCAACAGGGAACAGCCATCCGTGAAGTGCCGGTGCATTCCGTAATTTTTGATGTCGTGGATAATGTCAGGCTGGTCGACCTGCTCCTTGACCCTGGCTTCCGGACGGCCCTCCACCATCATGTCCCGGCTAAATTCGCTGGCGAGAATTACCAGCGTTCGGTCCAGACGGCCGGACTGATCCAGGTCCCTGATCAATTGAGCCACGGGTACATCAATCTGCTTTTTCATGTCCTTAAGCCTGGTATGCCCGTTTTCATGGGTATCCCATCCCATAAAAGGTACATACTCCGTCGTCACGCTGATAAATCTCGCGCCTTGTTCCACCAGACGCCGGGCCATCAGGCAACCCAAACCAAATTTCCCCGTGTTGTACCGCTCGTAGTTCTCCCGGGGTTCCTGGCTCAGGTCAAACGCCTTGGATTCCGGAGAGTTCAAGAGCATATAAGCCTGTTCCATGGAACGTTTTAAGGATTCCTTGTGGTAATCACTTCCATATTCCCCCATGGGACTGGCATTGATGAGGTTTTCATAAAGTTCATTTCGCTTTTCAAACCGACGGCTGTTCATGCCCACAGGCGGCTGCACACTTTCAAGTCCCGAGGAGGGGTCCGGGATCAGGAAAGGTCCACATTCATTTCCCAAAAAACCCGCATTGTGAAATGCTTTTAGTTCCTCCCCCTCTCCTACGTTAAACCGTTGTCCAATGTCGATAAAAGCCGGGATCACGGGGCTAAGGGGGCCCAGCTCCCTGGCTATCCATGATCCAATATGAGGCATGGACACGGACTGGGGAGGCTCGTAACAGGTATGCCAGTGGTATTGGTGACGGGTATGCAGGATGAAGCCCATATCTGCCGCCACATACGACCTGATCAAAGTCCCTTTGTCCATGACACTTCCGATGGACTCCAGCCCCTCCGAAAAGTCAATGCCGTCCAACGCCGTGGGGACAGACTTAAACGTGCTTAGAACAGAATCCGCCTGCATTCCTTTCTTAAAGGGGGTAAATCGTTTGGGATCAAAAGTCTCCGTATGGGCCATTCCCCCCGACATATACAGCAAAATCACAGAATCGGCCTTAGCGGCTATTTTGTTTCTTTGGCATGAGGATAACAGCCCGGTCACCGGTGCCCCCAGGCCCATGGTAGCAATCGCCGCCGCGGATGTCTTCTTGATAAATTCCCTTCTGTTCAGTTCATTTCCCATAAATGTTGGTTAATGCGGTTATCCTATCTGATGGGCCTCAATGAATTACCTGGAATTCCGGTAATAGCAAAACTGCCCAAAACAAATCCTCAATGGATCCCGCAGTGGGAGATTCCCCCAGGGCCGCGCTGGCAAAAGCCAATTCCCCCTGCGCGGGTTTTCTGCCAAGGGCCTTTTTATACACCTCCCGGATAATCAAACCGGACTGTCCGTATTTTTGTCTCCATTGCTCCGCACCCCGCGCCAGTACCTCATTGAACCTTTCCCCGTTGGTCAATTCCAGGGTCTGAAGCAAATTCGCCTGGGAATCCCTGCTGGTGGAAACCACCTCCCGGCTTGTTCTGCCCAAAGCCTTTAGGAAACTGTTGTTGGCCACCAAAGAAGCCCTCACAAAGGCAAAAGGCGGCTTTCCCTCCCTGATCATTGCAGGCGGCTTATACATCAGCAGCGT
>DATGOS010000362.1:0-3997 GCA_035305725.1 Cyclobacteriaceae bacterium | reverse complement strand
GGGGTGTATGATCTTGTCCAGGACGCGCGTACAGAGCAGATCAGGGGCGCCTGTGTGTGGGATTACCAGAGGCAAAGCATCCTCATGGTCCGGTCCTCATTCCTAGTGCTGGCTACGGGAGGAGTTGGCAGCTTGTTTCTTCATTCTACCAATCCCTCCACCGCGCTGGGCCAGGGGATCGCCCTTGCCGAAATGGCCGGGGCCAGGGGCGGAGGTATCAGGAACATTCAGTTTCACCCCACCGCACTGTGGAAATCTTCAGGTTCCCGTCTTCCGCTGATTTCAGAAGCCTTGCGGGGTGCGGGCGCGACCCTGTTTAATGCCTCAGGACTGCGGTTTATGGCAGGGCAGCACCCTCTCCAGGATCTGGCGCCCAGGGACCTGGTGGCGCGCGCCATTGTAGCGGAACTGGAAGCACAGCAACAGCCCTATGTACACCTGGACTGTGCGGCCGTTACCGAACTGGACTGGCATAACCATTTTCCCGGCATCTTAAAAATATGTTTAGATGCCGGGATTGATCCCCGGAATACTCCCATTCCCGTAGTACCGGCAGCGCATTATGCTTGTGGGGGCATAGCCACCGACCACAAGGGCAAGACCAATGTGGACAGGCTTTTTGTCATCGGGGAAACTGCCTGCACGGGTCTTCATGGTGCCAACCGGCTTGCTTCGAACAGCCTGTTGGAGGCGACGCTGATGGCCAAGGGCCTGGCGGATGAATTTTCATCTAAACCAAAAATCCCAACCAGTGCGGCATCATTAGTTGTGCCCAAACTTGTATATGACCCAAGCCATGCGGGTCGGGTGGGCAAATACCTGGAAGAGCTCAAAGAGGTCATGCAAAAATATTGCGCAGTGGTCAAAACCACCAGGGGCCTTCAAGAAGCGGCACGCAGCCTGAAGCTGTTGGAAGAGGATGCGGAGGCTTCGATGCCTTCGGAAAGTTTTGCCCTGAAAAGCCTTCAGATGACCCTGTACACCGCCAAGAGGATCGTGGAAGATTCGCTGGAGGCGAAGGAAAACAAGGGTGTCTTTTACAACAGGGACCTGGCTACCATTTGTCAGACAAGTGAGCAGTAGGCTAGAGATTAATCCAGTAAGGCTATGCGTCCTGTAAATCTATGGGACAGTTTTGGATCCGGTCAGTCAATAGTGCCAGCATCACTTCCGCATCAGCCAAAGAACGCTTTATGTTCTCTTTCCAGCCTGAAGCGGTTGCCGGGCCTTCCGTAAGCCTTCGATAATAGGCTATGCCTTCTTTTAAATTCCTGGCAAAGGTTGAACAATATTTAATAAATTTTTTATCGGGATCAACGGTTTCGGCAACCTGTTCCGAAAGATAATCAAGATATAGCCACAACTCCTTCAGGAACATATGGGGTCTATCCGGCCGGACAATAATATTGGCCCTGCCGTAAATGTGGTCTGTCATTTCCCGCAGGCTTACCACCTTGCCGAAGTAAGCGATGTTGGGGCCCGGACAGATGGTGACGGCGTTTTGTTTTTTGACAAAGACCTGTTCGTATTTAATGGCGGCAGAATTGCTTAAGCCCACGCAGAGGCATTCCTTGCTCAAGACTTCCGCGGACTGCGTCCGGAACTCTTCTTCCGATAAATCTTCGGATTTTAGCTGCTCAATCTTCAGTTTCTGGTATTTTTTTGAAGCAGTGCAGATGGGCGCTTTGGTGAACTCCGTATTGGAGATCAGGAATTTTTCCGTACAGGGGCTTCCGGGAGACCCTTTTTCAATTCTCTCCAATTTTTCGGTTTCCCCGCTGGCCCCCTTTAGGTAATGAAACCGCACGCCCAATGGGGAATTTTTGCTCAAGACAACATCCTCTTCCTTTGCCCTGCTGAGCAGCTCCAGGGTGGGGCTGTCCACGGTCGTGGCTTCCGGGCAGAGCAGGAAGGGTGTGCCCCAGCCCGTACCTGAAACCCCATAGTGCCGGTGAAGAAAATCAGCCTCTTCGAAGGTGCCTATGCCACCCTGCACGGTTACTTTTATGGGATGGGGAGTGTCGTACACCCGCTTATTTTTTGCCCGTAATGCAGGGTTATATAGTTCAAAAAGGCTGGTCGCCAGCGCATCTTTGTTGATTCGGAATTCTTCCAAAATCGGGCCGATCAGCATACCGTCGGTGGCAAAAGCGTGTCCGCCACAGTTTAACCCGGATTCTATCCGGAATTCACTCACCCAGATTCCTTTTTTGGCCAGGTATTTACCCTGGATCATAGCGGACCGGTAATCACTTACCTTTACAATCACTTTTTTGTCAAACCGGCCCCATCCTTTGGCATCAAATGCCTCAAACGTTTCCATGTAATTGAACAGCCGGGGATTCATTCCCGCGGAAAATACGACTGCGGAATTTTGAAGATCACTGCAGGCATATCCACGCAACGCGGCCAGGGCATCGGACCCATTGGCGATGGGGTCACCGTTTTTATCAAAATTGTCCTTGTCTATTTTGGTCATGATATTCACTTCGATGGCACCGGGCTTAACTGCCTTTCTTAGCACTTGCTCCATCACGCGCCGGCGCCGGGGATTTTTGGTTTCCGCCATGCTGCGGTAGGCAAGCTTCAGCGGGCTGTCCTCGGGGAGCATCTCGAAGTATTTGACGATCTCCGATCCGGCTTCAAATGCGGAAGCTTTTAGCGCCTTTACCTGGCTTTTCACGATCCTGTTGATTAAATTCAGGTAGTCCGTAATCCGTCGGGCTCGGGAATTTTCCTCTCTCGGGCCAATGCGGAGGTAGGGCTCCCCTTTTTGCGAATAATAATATTTCCGCATCATTTCCACCAGATTGTCTTCTACAATGGAAATTGCGGAGCTGATGCCATACCGCGCCACTTTGACCGGGGAATCAATGGTGAAAGCCAGCCCCATAACGGGAATATGAAATTTGTGCGGAGAGGAGGTATGCATGTATATTATAATGAGTTTAAAGATGCAGTGCTGCCGCCTTAACGGTAAGAATATTATTTAATAGCAAAACTATTTTCAGTTGCCTGCCCTAATGCCTGGCAGCATACAAATCTGCCCTAAAAAGTCTCAGAAGATACTGACCTTTATCAGGATCAAAGATGATTCAGGTCAGGTAGTGGCCTCCGGAAAATCTAAGCCATAGCAGCAGGCTGAAAGCCTGAAACACAGCAGACACCGCTATTGAATCGGCGAAACGGTGGAATTATTTTGGACAATGTCTTAAATTTATTTTCATTATTACATTTGAATCAAAAACAAACCACAACTTCCCATGGAGAATCAGGCATCATCAGGAGCGGCTTCGCAGTACCTTAGCCGGGACGAGGAAGAATTTTTGGACCGGGAAGGATACCTTAACCTGGGGAAACTTCTTTCGGATGAGCAACTGTCGACCATCAGGTCCAGGATCGAAGTATTGTTGGAAACGGAAGGGGAAAATGCCGGCAGCGAATTGGCGGAGTCGCCCTATATCAGACATCCGCGGGAAATCGGTGCGGACCGGCTTGCCGATCTGGTAAACAAAGGAGCGGAGTTTGATATTTTTTACACCCATCCCAAGGTGCTGGCGGCGGTTTCACGAGTGTTGGGGGCAGACCTTAAACTGTCTTCCCTTAATTTCAGGTCCGCAAAACCCGGCGCCGGCCTACAAAAGCTGCATGTGGACTGGCATGAGGCGGTGGCCGCGGGTGACTTTAAGGTTTGTAATTCCATTTGGCTGCTGGATGATTTCACCAAGGAAAACGGTGCCACCCGGATTGTTCCCGGTACCCATCTGCAGGCCATACTTCCCCAGGATGCATTGGAAGACCCTATCGCTACCCATGGGGAGGAGCTGATCATCGAGGCTCCTGCGGGTTCTGTGGTTATTTTTAATTCCCACACCTGGCACGGCGGCACCACCAATCAAACACCCTGTCCGCGAAGGGCCGTTCACAGTTATTTTTGCCGCAAAGACCAGCCCCAACAGGTGGATCAGAAGCGGTATATCAGACAGGAGACGCTGGA
>DATGOS010000361.1:0-2633 GCA_035305725.1 Cyclobacteriaceae bacterium | reverse complement strand
AACCGTTTCCAGGGGAGCACTGCGGTTGTATTTGGAGGTGGTCTCGATCGGCGTCCGGAATCCCATGATTTGTGCACCGTTAAGCATTTCAGGTTTGCCGTTAATATACAGGTCTCCTTTTCTTTGTTCTATAAGCCTGATGCCTGTGGTGGTTACAAAATCATCAATAGGGTTTCCTTCATTGTCCTTTAATACAACCTCAACTTTGTAGAGGTTGGGCGATTCGGGACTCCAAAGGTTGGGCGACGCAATTTTTGATTCTATTTGGAACTCGTTTTCAATCCTGGGACGGACTTTGATTTCCTGGCTTACCGAAGCCACTTTGGCTCCCTCCTCCGGAAACCAGGAATAGTAATTGATATCCACACTGCCTTCAAAATAATCCGCCGAAGGATATTGTATGGTGATGTGATGAAGTTGTGCCGCAGTGTCGCCTAAATCTTTCGTGGTAACCGCCACATTTTTTATTCTGCATTTAGAAGTGAGCAGCAGTTTGCTCCTTCCCAGAAACCAACCGATGTAAGGATCGGTGGGCGTATGGGGCATGGGAAGGTTCAGTTTGTAGGGTTTTACCCGGACGGCGATCAGGTTTTCCTGATTTTTTTGAAGATGAGGGGTGAGATCAATCTCATGGGGGTGCCGGTCATTGATCACGGCCACCACTTCGTTGTTTACCCAGACTTCCCCGCCCGGGTCCAGGGTTTCCAATTGCAAAAAGGCCTGCTCAAAATCATCTACGGACACCTTTTTCCTCAGGTAAAGGTTTTCTTCCTTTTCCCGTAGGCCTCCATGGACGGCGGGCAGATCAGTGGCCACCCATTGGCTATCATCAAAATCGGATTTTTGCCAACCTTCTATCCCGGGCTTGGCTTCAAAGTTTTCATCCAAGACCACGCTTGAGGAGTAGGGATAATTGGCACTTTCCTCCCGCGTATGGCTAAAGAGGAAAAAATCGTCAAGAAATACGTTCCCTGATGATTCCATCGTGAGTGTTGAAACATCCTTGACGGAGGTATCTGCCATGGCAATAAAGTCATGGACCAACTGATCATCCAAATACAGGTTAAATCGTTTTTGTGTCAAATCCCCCTCGATCAATAGTTTCACAGGTTCATTGTTTTGAATTTCCAAGAACTCCTTTTCCTTTATTTTCCGGTCCTGCGTTCCGTTACCCAAAACCAAAGTGATGGCTGTTTTCTCCCCGTCTTTCAGTTCAAGGGTAAACCGGCTGTTGTCGGCCACCCGTATTTGACCTTCCCATTTAAAGCGCCAGGTTAAGGGTGTAATAGGCTTTTCGAATTTTGTGTCGGTCAGTGCCAATGCACCGTCATTAATGATGGCTCCGGGGTAGCTCTCCCAGTTTTGGAGTGCTTCTTCTTTTAAGGCGGTTTGCCCTTCCTTATACCCGTAGCTTTTCCAACCGTTTAGCACGATGGATTCCCTGATCTGGGTAGTAGGCTGCGGTTTTATGTCCCTGATCAACTGACGGATTTCCTTATCGGAGACTATTTTTTGGTCCAGGTCCGGATCCCCAAAAAAACCGGAGGCATAGTCCGCATAATCCTTCAAAAAGGAAACCCGCTGCCCGGTATCAAACCACTCTGTTTCCCCCTTAAAGTCCGTTTCCCCGTTTGCTTTGGCATCCCCTGTGAGATACCGATATTCAAAAGTTTCGGACAAGGTTTGGGAATTGGCATGAAGGTTTAACAGGGTAAACAGTGCTACAAAGAAAATTTTCATATCGATATATTAGGGAACTTTGTGTGGAATTGCTGGCGAAAATAATCAATTAACGGCTGGAATTAAAGGTATGGTGTAAAATAACCAGAGGATGGAGGCTGTCAGTGTATCGGAGCGGATTCAAATCTTAGAAGTCTAACTATCAATAAAGATACTTTTGCTTTACCGGAAATATTAACGCGACCCGTTCAACCCTTTAAGTAACTTTTCAGCTCCTTTACCTTGTCCTGATAATCATTTTGAAGGTCTTCGTGCATTTGCCCAAGCAATCTTTCCACCTTGCTCATCTGCATGAGGTAAAGGTTTTCTATTACGGGGTGACGGTGCATCAAATATCCATACTCGTACAACGACCCGCAGAAAAAGGAGATTAAGTCGAGCTGCGTAGGCTTGTCTTTTGTAAATTTGAGGTATTTGTTAAGCTTCCTGCGGATGGCCTGAGCAGACTTTTTTGCATAATGGGCATTCCGCTGGTTACCGTTCCTGAAGTCGTTGATAAGCTCTTCCTGTACCATCTCTGCAAATAATCCGGGCTGTTCCCTCCCATAAAGTTTAAAATATAAATACAACTTGTTGTCGGTACTGAACTTGCTCAGATCTGTTATTAGGTCGATTAGTTCCTTCGGGGATAAATGTTGCAGCTCTTTTTTGATTTCCGCTAGGGTCGCTATTTTCATGGGTAGAAATAAAGGATAATTACCGTAATGGGCAAAGCAAAAACATAATTCAGCTTCAAACAAGCACAGGCTCCGCCCGGTTCATCTTACCTTTATAGGGTACATCAAATTCATGCAATCAAATTTTCAGAATAGACAAGCCAAAGAGGTACAGAAATATCACTGTTATACAAGGCAGAGGGAACGCCTCCGATGCGTAGCTATCCCCATAAGCGC
>DATGOS010000360.1:0-2674 GCA_035305725.1 Cyclobacteriaceae bacterium | reverse complement strand
TTCCAGGTCCAGCATCCTTGCCGGGTTGATGGTGAGCGCGGCAAGGGCTGCCTCTTCAGAAAGGCCGTTTTCCACCATGAGTCGCAAATTCTTCAAAAAATCCTCGGGTTTGGTGGATTGGGTGCCAAATGCGAAAGGTATTCCGGACGCTTCATAGACTGAGGGAAGCTGTAAGGCCTTCTCATACGCATCCTTTACCCTTTCCAGTTTTTCCTGGGCTTCCTCGGTGGCCTCTTCTAGTTTCCTCTCCGATGCCGTTTCTTTGGGCAGTGACAGGGATAGCGCAATTTCAGCCTTGGATTCCCTGATTCGGGGGATATAGGAAGTTCCCTCATCCACCTGCGTCAGGATCAGCCGGAAGCCTTTTTCTTTTTGCAGGCTAAGCGCCCTCAGCATTTCAAGGTCATCGCCGGTTTGGAATATTACAGGCGTTTGATTGTTGATCACAGGAAAAAAAGCCGCCAGGACGGCATCGTGCCCGGGAGGATATACGCCCTTGTTTTTGTCAAAGACCGACTTGTAGGTGGCGGCCACCTCAGCGTTTTGATAAAGATCCCTCCACTTGGCCATAATGCCCAGGATGGTGCCCGGATAGGTTCCGCTTGACCGTTGGAATTTAGCGACCATTCCTGCGGAGGGGTTAAGAATATTAGATGATGTTTTGTTCCCAAACAACACGACAGCGGTTTTACCGGGCAACATTCCGTCGCCCTTCGGAAGCAGTTGGGAAATGGTAAACCCTTGCTTCCGCCATTCCTCTATTTCCTCGCTTTGTGGGTCAAAATCATCAAGAACACTGGTTTCAGGCCTTATCCCGGCCACCGCAGGAGGTGGGTTGGAAGGATCAGAATCTTTTGGTTTATCCGGGGTTTCCGGTTTTCGCACGCCCGCATCTCCCCCCGCATCTATAAAACCCGGATAGACAAACAAAGAATCTCCTTGTAGCTCTATGGCATCTTTCGGGATACTAACGTTTTTGCCGATGCGCTCTATCAGACCATCCCTGAGGATGAGGTGACCCCTGGTCACCGAACCGGGAGAGGTGAAGATGGTTGTATTGGTAATGGCATAGGTTCCCGTCACCCGTCTTTCACCACTGGGATCACTTTGGGCAAAAAGCGCAGAGAAACTGAGGAAGAAAGCGCCGGCTCCAAAAAACTGAAGCACAAAATGCCTTTTGAATAATTTCATCAGAATAAGCTATTATTAAGGGCGAAAACTAATCAAAAATATATTCTTTGAGGGAGAGATTTTTTTTAATGAAGCCTAAAGCTTGAAGAACGGTACCGGATTCCGAATATCCCCGCAACCGGTGAGGCGGGAGTTAGCAAAAAAACAGGAATGGATGAAAGTTTTTTTGTCAAATTACCTATATTGGCGCATAATTTCAATTTAAATATGAATAAGGGTTCTCTGTTTAAAGAGTTATTTGTCAATATAAAAACCACAGGCGCGGTTACTTTTAGTTCAAAGTCTTTAGTAAATAAGATGTTGTCCTTTGCGGATTTTAAGGGCGCGCGGACCATAGTGGAGCTTGGAGGGGGAGATGGCAGCATTACGAAGGGGATTATAGAGCGGATGGACGACGATGCAGTCCTGTTCGTGTTCGAAATAAGCAAACATTTTTGCGATAATCTCGCCAAGGAATTTCCCCAGAAAAACATCCATATTATCTGTGATTCGGCTGAAAATATGGACAAATACCTCAACGGCCAGTCCGCGGATTTGATTTTGTCATCGCTCCCTTTTAGTCTTATTCCCAAAGAATCCAGAACCGAGATCTACCGAAAGAGCAGGTCAAGTTTAAACGTCAACGGTATTTTTATTCAGATATGTTATTCTTATTTGTTGAAATTTCAATTTGCGGTCCATTTTAGAAATATCAGGACCGCATTTACTTTGAAGAACTTTCCTCCGGCCTTCATTTTGATCTGCAATTAAGCAGATTTTAGATCCTTTATCCCATTTGCGACAGGTATAAGGTGCCCTTTAGCCACGGCTACGTCAGCTTCTTGAAAAAGGTAGGGGATGGTCGGCATGATTTCCACGCTTCTGTTGTTATATTGGACGTATGGAAGATGATGTATTCAAAGGTAGGGGGGCACGGATCAGTCCCAAAAACCCATTTATAAAACGAGAGGAGGTAGCTGCATTCCCCGAAGGGATTGACGAGGAAAAATTCAGCGAAAGGCCGGTGACCAGGTATTATAAAGAAAATCTGGTGAATGCCCTCAGCAAGAACGACAGCCCGGACCTCCCCTTAAATTACTCTGTCAATCCTTATCAGGGCTGCGAGCACGGCTGCATCTATTGCTATGCCCGAAACAGTCACCAATACTGGGGATTTGATGCCGGACTTGGTTTTGAAACCAATATCATTGTCAAACACAACCTCATAGAGGTACTTAGGAAGCAGTTTTTAAGCAAAAAATACATCGTCCAGCCTATCATGTTGTCCGGCAATACGGATTGCTACCAGCCGGCCGAAAAGAAATTCGGGCTGACCCGAAAGGTGCTGGAACTTTGCCTGCAGGTGGGGAATCCGGTAAGCATTATTACAAAGAACACCCTGATTCAGAGAGATCAGGATCTGCTGGTACAACTTGCACAGAAAAGACTGGTACATGTATATTTTTCCATAAATCACCTGGACAGCGCATTAAAGGCTGTTTTG
>DATGOS010000359.1:0-13870 GCA_035305725.1 Cyclobacteriaceae bacterium | reverse complement strand
CTGATCACCGCCTGGTGCTTCCGGCCTCCTTTTTATTGGGCGCCTTGCTATTGGCCATTGCCGATCTGCTTGCCAGGACCATTGTATCCCCTGCAGAAATGCCCATTGGGATTTTGACGGCTGTTATTGGCTGTCCCTTCTTTATCTGGCTTATTAGAAACATTAGGAAAACAACGAATTAAATGTTACAGGCAAAAAACATCCATTTCTGTATCCGGCAGAGACCCATCGTAGACCAGGCGGACGTCTTGCTTCAGGCAGGGGAACTGTTGGCGGTGCTGGGACCCAATGGCGCGGGGAAGTCTACACTGCTTAAGATATTGAGTGGAGAGATCAGTTGTAAAAAGGGCGATATCCGGTATAACGGGTTTCCTATCCGAGGGCTTTCTTCCAGGGCTTTGGCCAGGGTAAGGGCGGTGATGCCCCAACACTGTTCCCTATCTTTTCCCTTTAAGGCCATTGAAGTTGTGGAACTGGGGCTGGGGAGCCAGACCATTAGTTCCCCTGATGATCTTTTGCGGGAAGTGATGACGGAGACCAATACCTGGGAGCTCCGGGACCAACAATATGGAAAATTGTCCGGAGGAGAAAAACAGCGGGTGCAACTGGCACGGGTGCTGGTTCAGATCTGGGAGATCAAACCTTACCCCAGGTATTTGTTGCTGGATGAACCCACCTCCAGCATGGACATCGCCCAACAGCATCATGTGCTGCAAATTGTCTCCAGGCTGAAGGAAAGGAACATCGGAATACTGGCCATTGTACATGACCTCAACCTTGCCGCAGCCTATGCCGACAAGGTAGCTTTGCTGAAGGACGGGGTCATCCGCCATCAGGGAGAAGCCGCCGCGGTATTGACCTCGGAAAATTTGGAAAAAACATTTGATCATCCCGTGAAAGTAGCCAAAGACCCGGACAATGATCAATTAATCATCATCAGCCGAAAACAGACCAATCCATTTACTCACGAAATCAAACAAGCTTGACAATGATGCAAACGACTACTTTACCCTATACCAAAGAAAGCCTTAGAGACGCCTGGGAAGCATTTAGGATCAGTTATCCCAAAAAGAGAATCCGCGAGGCTGCCGCCGCGCTAAAGGTTTCGGAGGCAGAGCTGCTCGCCACCACGTTGGGCAGCACCAGCGTTTTGCTGGAAGGCGACTGGACGGAGTTTATCCGGGATTGCAAGCGGCTTGGGAAAGTGATGTCCCTGACCAGGAGCGAAGGCTGCGTACTCGAAAACCAGGGCAATTTCCAAAAAATACAAATCCATGGCAGTCCATCCTTTCAGGTAGGCACCGTAATTGGCCCCATAGAACAGCGGATATTTTTTTCGGCCTGGACCTATGGGTTTGCCGTAGAACAGGAATCACGCCGGGGGGTACTAAAGAGCTTCCAGTTTTTTGACAAGGCAGGAGATGCGATCATGAAAATTTACATGAAGGAAAAAAGCAACCTGGAGGTATATGAGGAACTGAAGGAAAAATACAAAGCCAAAGACCAGCGCAAACCGGTCGAGGTTAGCCCCTACAAGTGCCCCGAGTATGCCAAGGAAGTCGACAGGGAGGCTTTTACGCAGGATTGGGAAAATATGAAAGACACCCATGACTTCCATGGCATGCTGAAAAAATACAACATTCACCGGCTGGATGCTATCAAACTCATCGGCAAAAAATGGGCCTATCCTGTGGACAGGCTTTCCGCCAGGAAGATTTTGGATGTCGCTTCTTCCGAAAAACTTCCCATCATGATCTTTGCGGGAAACAGGGGCAATATCCAAATCTTCCAGGGTAAGGTGCGCACCATTAGACAACTGGACAACTGGCTCAACGTATTGGACCCGGATTTCAACATGCACCTGAATGAGGACACGATAGATTCCGCGTGGGTAGTCCATAAGAACACTGCTGACGGTTTGGTCACTGCCCTGGAGTTGTTTGACAGGGAAGGGGAAATAGTCGCCCAGCTTTTTGGTCTCCGAAAGCCCGGGATCCCACAACGGGAGGCCTGGAGAGAACTTGTCGCCAGTCTATAACATTTTGTTCGCCCATGGCAGAATGCCAGGGAACCAATCATCTATTGAAAAATGAACAGGCTATTTGCTTCGATTACTTTTCCTGTTTTACTCTTCTTTTGGGGGGCTACGTATGCCCTTGCTATGGATGAACTTCCGACCATCTATGTCCTGGACATTAAAGGCAATCCCATTTTGCATGCCTATGTGGAAGTAGGGAATAAAAACCTCATCCCGGTGAATGCGGAGGGAGGAGTCGAACTCCCGGACAGCCTGGATAAGGAAGAAACCCTGCTGATCATGGCAATGGGCTATGACGTCAAAAAACTGCCTGTCAAAGATGCTATAGAGAACCCTTCCATCATTTTGGAGGAAAGGATTGGCAAACTGGCCGAGATCGTGGTTTCGGCTACCCGAACCAACCGGAGCGTGGAAGATCTTCCCATGCCTGTAACGGTGATCGATCAGGAGAAAATCCAGGAAACCGGTGCCGTAAGGCTTTCAGAAGTCCTCAGGGAGCAGACTGGCCTTCAGGTAGTCGCCAATCATGGAACCGGTCTTCAGATGCAGGGACTTTCATCTGATTACATCCTGATCTTATTGGACGGCGAACCCCTGATCGGCCGTACGGCAGGGACCCTGGACCTGGATAGGATTAGCGTTTCCAATATTGAGAGAATAGAAATATTGAGAGGCCCGTCCAGTTCTATCTATGGCAGTGAGGCCATGGCAGGCGTGGTCAACATCATCACCAAATCGAACAAGCGGGGGATTACCGCTTCGGTTCAGTCACGCTACCGTACCTATCAGACGCTGGACCTGATCGGCGATTTGGGAATAAGCAAAAACGGCTGGAGTATTTATGCCTATTACAACAGGTTTCGGACGGATGGATTCGACCTTGATCCGGAGGTGCCGGGACTGACTTCCTCCGCTTATCTGGCCAACACTTTTCAGACGAAAATCGAAAAATCCATCTCCGAAAAATGGAATGCCAAAGTGTTTGTAAAACATTACCATGAAGATTCACAAAATTACATGGAGGTGCTCCGGAATGGCACTCCCTCGCTGGCAGACATGCCGGGCAGGCGGAAGGACTTGAATGTCAATCCTTCCATAACCTTCAAGCCCTCGCAACATTGGACCTTTTCGCTGCGTTCCATGTCTTCTTTTTTTGATACGGAGTCCGCCACGGTATTTAGGGAAGACGGGGAGCTGCTGGAGGCAGAGGATTTTCGGCAATTTTACCATCGAACTGAACTTCAGGTGGACCACCAATTGACCGACAACCAACTGGTCACCGCAGGGGCGGGGCATTTGATTGAAACCGTGGAGGCGACCCGTTATAATGACCTCAACCGTTTTGATGCGGGGTATCTTTTTGCCCAACACCAGTGGAACCCGTCCGACAGATGGAGCCTGGTATCCGGTATAAGGGCGGATGTGCATAGCCAATACGGCGCCCAGCTAAGTCCCAAAATTTCAGGTCAATATCAGATCACTGAAAAACTGAGCTGGCAGGCTTCTGTGGGGGTAGGCTTTAAAGCACCGGATTTCCGGCAGGTGCTCCTGAATTTCAACAACGCTTCATCCGGCTACTACGTGTTCGGGGCCAATCTGGTGAATGAAGGGATAAAAAGACTCCAACAACAAGGCCAGGTACAGCAGATTTTGATGGATCCCAATCAGTTTGGGGATTTGACAGCCGAAACTTCCCGGGCTTTTAATACAGGCTTTCGCTACAAGCTCAGCGACGATGTTTTGGTGCAGGGAAATCTTTTCCGTAACCATATAACCAACCTCATAGAGACCACCCCGGTCGCAAGGCTGACCAATGGGCAGCATATTTATTCATACCTCAACGTCGCCCATGTGATTACCCAGGGAGCGGAAATTGATCTGAATTGGCGGATATTAAAGGGGCTACGGCTCTCCGCAGGCTACACGTTTTTGGACACCCGGGACCTGGATGTGGTGGACAGGATAGAGAACGGTGAACTGTATAAAAGGGATGCCTCTAACCGCACTAAACTGGTGACCATGGCGGATTACGGAGGTTTGTTGAACAGAAGCAGGCACAGCGGCCACATTAAGCTGAATTATTATGAGCCTTTCACAGGTGTGGACATGGCATTGCGGGGGATTTACAGGGGTAGGTTTGGCTTTGGGGATGTCAACGGCAACCTGATCTTGGATGATGACATGGAATACGCCCGGGGGCTCATGAGCTGGAACCTCACGTTGAGCAAATCTCTGGACAACGGCATCCGACTGGAGTTGGGAGGCAAAAATCTGCTGAATGAACTCAACCGCCACGATCCCACCAATGCGGGCCGTCTGTTATTTGCCGGCCTCCAAACGAACATTCTTCAATTGTTTAAATAAAAAACCATTTACTAAAATATGAGAAAGTTAAGCATTTTGCATCTGGCCTTGTTAAGTACCGTCATGATGTTTTCCTGCAGCGATGATGAGGAGACACAACCGGAAGAAGATCTGCAGGTGGTCCTGGTAGAAAATCTTCACGCCCCCGCTGATGAAATGGACCGCCAAACCGGTGAAATCATTGCATTAAACTCCTACAAGTATTACAGCTTTGAGGAAAATAAACTCATTGAATCTTCTGATGGCAACTGGGACCTTGGTATCAAAGGGCTAAGCATGATCGTTAATAACGGCATCAGCGGAAACGGAAACGCCGAAGCCACGATTGTTCAGGGCATTTTTGAACAATACAACGAAATTCCCCAGGATTTAATCCTGAAAGTTGACACTGAGGAAGGACTGGCCATTCCAGGCGGCTCTGGCAATGGCTGGTACAATTACAATATGAGTACCCATGTGGTGAGTCCGCAGCCCGGGAATATCCTGATCATTAAAACCAACGCGGGCAATTATGTAAAAATGGAGGTGCTGAGCTATTATCAGGACAACCCGCCGTTGAACGAAGTAGACCTGACCACGCCTTCGGCTTATTACACCTTTCAATACGTACTACAGCCAAACGGGAGCAGGAAGTTTTAAGAGTGATTAAGAGACGGAGAGACTGAGGGCTGCTTGCTCTTGGTCTCTCCGTCTCTTCGTCCCTGTGTCCCCACGTCCTCACGCTTTTAGTCTCTAAATTCCTGATCATCTTCCACGCCGTTAGCACGATCCTGAACGAAGTTCCTTTCCCGAGTTCAGAGGTGTTGACGAAGATTTTTCCTTTGTGATATCCTTCTATAATTCTTTTGGCCAGGGTAAGGCCCAAGCCCCAGCCCCTTTTGCGTGTGGTAAAACCGGGGTTGAACACTTTTTTGAACATATGCTTTTCGAGCCCTTTCCCGGTATCTGCAATGTTGATGTGCACATATTTTTCGCTTTCCCTGACAATGCTTATATTGATTTCCCCTTGCCCCCGCATCGCATCCACGGCGTTTTTGCAGATGTTTTCTATTACCCACTCAAACAGTGACTTGTTCATCATGGCATGGATATCCTCAGCATGTGAGTTTAACGTAATTTTGACCTTGGTGGAAATTCTTGGCCTCAAGTAATTGATGGCTTCATCCACCACCTGATAGACGTTTTCGGGCTTAATGACGGGCGCGCTGCCAATATTGCTAAACCTTTCCGTGACCATTTTCAGTTTGACCACGTCCTTTTCCAGTTCCAGGATTACCTCCTTGTTTTCCTCCCAGACCGGTGAGTTTTTAAAATAGTCGATCCAAGCCATCAATGAGGCCAGGGGAGTGCCAAGCTGGTGGGCCGTTTCCTTGGTGAGGCCGGCCCAGACCCTGTTTTGTTCGGCAATTTTGGATTGGTTAAACAAGGCGTAGGCCAGCAGGCCAAATACCAGGATAACGGATAACTGTACATAAGGGTAGAAAAACAGGGAGACCAGCAAATCGGAATTTTTATAATAGATGTACTGATCAAGTTCCGCCAGGACGATAGGCTCAAACTGTGCCTTCATCAATTCAAGTTCCTCTTTCAGTTTTTCATTTATTTCCTCCTCCGTAGCATTGTCCTCAAAATGGATGTTTCGGTGGATGCCGGTAGGATTGCCAAACTCGTCGGCGATAATTACCGGGATATCATGGTTTTGTACAATGATTTCCTGATTGATGAATGTGAGGTTGTCTGAATTATTGGCTGCATATTCCAGGGCCCTGGCAAATAAATCGATTTGCTTTTTTTCTCTTTCCCTTAATTCTTCCACCAGGGAATTGGTATAGTAGATGGATCCCACTCCGATAAGGATTGAAAACCCAAATACGAACCATCTAATCCGTCCTTTGTCCTGGTAGAAGTCAAGGTTTGTGAAATTATGAAATTTGTTTTTCATCCTTTGCATTTTAGGCAGACCACCATTATAACTTGAATTTCGTCATTTCAGTATCCTGCGGGCATAACTGGACCTGGTAGGCCCGTCTTCAATAAGTTGAGGTGAATTTAAAGAAAATCCTGAGTCGGGGGTTGAAACTACCTGTCAAAATCCGCAGCCGCTATCGATAATTTCCGGATAGGCAAAAAATCAGGTAGGCGGAATAAAAAATTTCCGTTTTTCGAAATTTATTAAACGTTACGTTCGTTATGGCAAATTGGGGATGGGTATGCATATGCTTAGCAGATCGTTCAAATAGATGCAGTTTCCTGAATTTGGGATATATTTTGCTAAAAAACAACATTACGCTTACGATGAAAAAGCTTGTTCTGCCTACGCTTTTCCTCTTCCTTACTGCCGGAGCTTCACTAGCCCAGATTGCATATGGAGGTCAGGGGAATAGAATGGCATATGGGGGTCAGGAGAAGGAAACAAATAATTCCGAATACCTTTTGTTGAACAGAAGCTTGCAGTTCAGCATCACGGAAGCCATTAACAGCCTTTATAATTTTGACTTTGAAAAGGCCGAAAGGGGTTTTTTGGTGATGAGCTACTCCTATCCTGAGCACCCGCTGCCGTATTTTTTGATGGGGCTGAGCCAATGGTGGAAAATAGCCCCGGATACGCGTAATGAAGAATACGATGCCTTGTTTCATAAATACATGGAAGCTGCAATAGACAAGGCGGAGGCCTTGTTGGAGGCGGATTCAGAGAATAAAGAAGCGGCATTTTTTCTCGCAGCAGCCTACGGATTTCAGGGAAGGCTCTACAGCGAACGAAAAAGCTGGACCAAGGCTGCCTTTGCCGGTAAAAACGCGTTAAATTACCTGGAACTGAGTCGGGGAGATGAAGAGCTGAATGCGGAACTGTTGCTGGGGGACGCCCTGTTCAATTATTTTTCGGTTTGGATTCCCGAAAATTACCCCCTCTTAAGGCCGATGATGCTGCTGTTTGCTAAAGGCGACAAGGAACTGGGAATAAAGCAACTGGAGGAAGTGTCGGCGAATGCTTTTTACGCCAGGGTGGAGGCGCAGTATTTTCTTTTCCGGTTGTATGCATCCGAAGAGCGCAAACCTTATGAGGCGCTGCGCATCACTTCCTACCTGCATGAAAAATTCCCCCACAACCCTTACTTTCACAGATTTTATGCGCGGCAGTTATATGCTGTGGGCAGGTTACCGGAAGCTAAAGACGAATCCCTCGCCATTCTTCAGAGAATTGCTGATGGATGGACGGGTTATGAGGCAAACAGTGGCAGGTATGGCGCCTTTTTTGCGGCCCAGTATTTTGACAGGATCAATCAGTTGGAACAGGCAAAAAAATATTATGAACAGGCGGTAGCGTTCGGGGCCGAAGCAGAAACGGAGGACAGCGGTTACCATCTGTTTTCCCTTGTTCATTTAGGGGAAATCGCATTAAAGACAGGGGAAAACAAAAAAGCCAAGGCCTATTTTAACCAGGTGAAAAAACTGGCAAAACGAAAACATCCTGCCCATAAGGAAGCCCGGAACTTTTTGAAAGAAAATAAACTTTAACATTTAATGCAAGACACCAGGAGTGCTCCAATCAGGAGAAAAATTATTTTTTTGATAGATTGACAGGCTAAAGCCGTCAATTAATTTCAAAAAAATATTACCTGTGACAACAATATTCCGTTCATCTTGCCGTTTTTTTTAAAAATTGCTTTAAAATAAATTGAAAATATATTACCTTTGTGCGACATAAAATTTTGTAAATAATTGAGAATATGGATAATAACATCAAAGTAAAATTCGATAAAATAGATAGAAAGATTCTTGAGATTCTTCAGGCTCATGCGAAAATTACCAATGCGCAGCTTTCAAAAGATATTGGTCTGTCTCCGGCCCCTACCTTGGAAAGGGTCAAGAAGCTTGAACAATCCGGGATTATCAAAAGCTATCATGCCGAGTTAGACCCGGAAAAAATCGGGCTCGGGGTAAGTACCTTCGTGCTGGTGGGATTAATCGGACATAATAAAAGTCATATCGATGCCTTCATGAAAGAAATCAACAAGATTCCTGAAATCATCGAGTGTCACCATATTACAGGTACGGGGGATTTCATCCTTAAAATTATTTCCAAAGATATTACGGCCTATCAAAAACTGATGTTGGAGCAGGTGAGTGAAATTAAGGAGGTGGATTCCATGCAGTCAATGGTAATTCTCTCTACTTTTAAAGACAGTAAGGTGTTGCCCATCCCGGCTTAAGACAAAATAAATGGACAATCAAGGGTGGCGGTAGTCACCCTTTTTTTATGAGCTATTATGATGGAAAATCCATGGACCAGGCTTAGCAAAAGGTTGGTGTATACCAACCCATGGATAACATTGGAGGAGCATAAGGTGATCACTCCAGGGGGAAATGCCGGAATATATGGTAAAGTGCATTTCAAAAACAAGGCGGTAGCAGTGATACCGGTGGATGAACAATTCAACACCTGGCTGGTGGGTCAGTACCGCTATACCCTAGATGAGTACACCTGGGAGATTCCCATGGGCGGCGGGCCTTTGCATGAGAATGTGCTGGAAAACGCCAAAAAAGAACTTAAAGAGGAAACAGGCCTGGTAGCCTCAAAATGGACACAAATTATGCGGATTCATCCTTCCAATTCCGTAAGCGATGAGGAGGGATTTGTATTTTTGGCCGAAGATCTTACCGCCGGTGAAACACAGTTTGACGATACAGAGAGGCTGGAAATCCTGAAACTGCCGCTTTCGGAAGCTATCGGAAAGGTAATGAAAGGAGAAATCACGGACGCTTTAAGTATAGCCGGACTGCTAAAAGCCGGTAAGTTGTTGGGCATTGATTGATGCATCGATATTCTTGGGAATCTGCCATTTTCGGGAGGGGAATTTTTGCTTGAATAACAACACTGGAAGTTTATAATTTATGGGTGGGATAAATTTCAGAAAGCATTTTCCCACAACACTAGCCCTGGCCTACCCGGTCATGCTGAGCCAACTGGGGCAGGTGATGGTGGGGGTAGCCGACAGTATGATGGTAGGAAGGTTGGGAGCCGAGCCTCTGGCTGCTGCCTCGCTTGCCAACAGCATTTTTTTCGTGGTCATGATGTTTGGCATAGGCGTCTCCATGGCCATGACGCCACTGGTCGCTGCCGCGGACGGGGAACGGAAAATCCGGAAGATAGGCTGGATTTTTAATCACGGCTTTGTCATCAATGCTTTTTTGGGAATCCTTTTGTTTGTCTTGATCATATTGGCTGCTCCCGGGCTGTTTCACTTTGGCCAGCCTCCGGAAGTGGTAGAACTTGCGGTGCCTTATTTGGGGATCATTACCTTTTCCCTGATTCCGTTCATGTTTTTCCAGACGTTTAAACAGTTTACGGAGGGGCTGTCTCAGACCAGACAGGCCATGGTCATCATTGTTGCCTGTAACCTGATCAATATACTGCTCAACTGGGTCTTGATCTATGGAAAACTAGGGGCTCCGGCCTTTGGCCTCAACGGGGCCGGATGGGCTACCCTTACCTCCAGGATCTTGATGGCACTTTTGTTTTATTATTATGTGAGCAGTTCCAAAAGGTATAAGCCCTATACCATTAGCTTCGGAATTAAGAAGCTGAGTTTTCCCTTGCTGACGAGGTTGGCCCAAATAGGAGTGCCCACCGGATTTCAGTTTGTTTTTGAGGTCGGGGCATTCAGTGCGGCGGCGGTCATGATGGGCTGGATAGGGGTCAATGCCCTGGCTGCCCATCAGATCGCCATTAGTCTAGCCTCCATCAGTTATATGATGGCTTCCGGAATATCCTCCGCCGCGATGGTCCGCGTGGGAAACCAACTCGGACGAAATGACATTAGAACACTGAGGGAAATAGGATTTACCAGTTTTACCATGGCGGCTGCTTTCATGTCGGTTTTTGCGGTCGTGTTCGTTCTTTTCAGAAATTTTTTGCCGCTGCTTTACATCGACGAACTTCCGGTGGTAGAGGTGACGGCCAGCTTATTGATCATCGCCGGGGTATTTCAGCTTTCCGATGGTATGCAGGTGGTTGGTCTTGGGGCACTTCGTGGCATGGCAGATGTGAAGATTCCCACGGTCATCACCCTGGTTGCTTATTGGGTGATCGGACTGCCTCTGGGATATTTGTTTGCGTTCGAACTGGGATACAGGGAACAGGGCATTTGGTACGGATTGTTTATTGGCCTTACCTGTACCGGAATTTTGTTGATCTCGCGCTTCAACCGGCTGAGTAAGAAGCTGCTCAAACAGAACCGAAAAAAAGTGTAATCCTGGAGGCGTAGAGACTTAGGGACGTAGATACGGAGGGACAGCACAGCCCACGGGGTTGGCGGGGCTGTACGAAGTCTGAGACTTCCTACAGCAGTTCGCTATACAGTGATCATTCCAGCGAAGTTAGATTATGTTAGCTAGATGGAAGCGGGTATCTTCGATGGCCTCAGAGAGGCCTGATTATTTGGAAGTTTTTATATTCCAGGCCCCAACGACGTCATTTCGTCTCACGGCCTAAATCATAGACGCTAATTTGTTTATATGCTGTTTTAAATTAATTTTGTAACCACATCACAGGATTCGATTCATTGACAGTATTTCCGGAGTGTCATCCCATACCTCAGCCCGAATGGTCAATGAATGGAATTTTCTATTCCCAACCAGTATGACCTTTGGACTGGCTCGTTGACCGGATACTATTTACCGCCTGGGAACTGAAGTCCAAATGAAGGAAATCATGATCATGGAAAGTATGGAAACTGAAAAGAAGGAAATGCTTACGGGAATGCTTTACTTACCGGAAGGCCACCAGATCGACTATCCACACGGATCAGGCAATCTGATTTATAAAGAAATGCTTTACGATCCGGAAAAAGTGGATGACGACACCCTTAACTATAAATTTTTACTGCCCGCCATTGAAGCGGCAAAAGATCAAGCGGTTGATTTTATTGTAGGTTTTAGCGCCGACCAAAACAGAATCATACTGGGTTACAAAAACCTGGACGAAAAGTTTCAGGCTTTCACCGCCCATCAACAAGCGGCGCTTTTCACGGAATTTTTTTTAAACCAAAACGCCGGGGAAGACGGTGGGAAGTTGGTCGTCAAGTCGTTGCTGTTGTCTAACCAGATAGACAACATCGTAAAGAAAAATGAAGGAACGATCCACTATACCTATTCAGGTTTCGATGCCCTGGTCGAGGAAGCCACCTCGGGGGATTTTCAGCATGCCATTGGTTTTGACGACAGAAACACGGTGGTGGTGAATCCGGACGTAAGGGCCAACGCCTCGGAAGTGATGGATTTGCTTTCTACGATGGTTTTACAGCTACATGCCCAGGAGCTTTCGCTTTTTGATAAACATGTCAATATTCAGATCAGATACAATCTGTTCGGGGAAAAGACTTTTAATATCGCCTCGGGGTCCAAAAAAATGTTTGACAAATTCAGGACCGATCCACCGGCGGACCTTATTCACGAAGAGCTGATTTCGATCACGGACTATAAAAAGAGAACTTTTTCAAACCTCTTGACCGGAAGAAAGGGCAGTACTGATTTTGAACAGATGAATTTGGTCCAGTTGGACTATTCCAGTGGACTAAGAATCTCCGTGGAATTCGTTGAGGATCAGAATAGGATCGTTTTGCACCTCAGCAACTTTACCCACTGCTATGACAAAACACGGTTTGCGGAATCCAGGAAAGCAGTTCACGACCGGCTGCTAAAAGTCGTAGTTTCCCTCGGTAAGTTTTAATTCTCTTTATCCCTGTGTTTTGGCGGAACCGGCAGTTCTGCTTCTTTTTTCGGAAAAAGCAGCGAGGCGATGATGGACAGGGCAAGTATTCCGCCCACGGCGATCAAGGCGTATCGCATGTCGATGTGGTAGATGTCACTGAGCACCAGCTTTACCCCGATAAAAACCAGAATAAGAGAAAGGCCGTAATGGAGGTAATGAAACAGTTGTATAATTCCAGCCAAAGCAAAATACAAAGCCCTTAATCCCAATAAAGCAAACACATTGGAAGTATAGACGATAAAAGGATCTTTGGAAATGGCCAGAATGGCGGGGATGGAATCTACAGCAAAGACCACGTCCGTACTTTCGATCATGATCAGGACCAAAAAAAGAGGCGTCGCATAAAGTTTTCCGTTTTCCCTGACGAAGAATTTGCCGTCGACAGAAGTTCTTTTCATGGGCAGATGATTACTTGCCCATTTTACCAGAGGGTTTTGTTCGGGATCAACCTCAGTATCGTGGGAAAAAGCCATCTTGATCCCGGTATACACCAAAAAAGCCCCCATGATATAGATAAGAAAGTGAAACTTGGTGATCAGGGTTACCCCGACCAGAATAAAAATGGCCCTCAGCACCAGGGCTCCCAAGACACCCCAAAACAAGAGTTTGTGATGATATTTAGGTGCTACACCAAAATAGTTAAAAATCAGGATAAAGACGAAAAGATTATCTACACTGAGGGACTTCTCGATCAGATAGCCGGTGAGGAATTCCATCGCGGACTGTTCACCCTTCCAATAGTAGATAATTACATTGAAGATCAGCGCCAGGACGATCCAAAAGAGACTGGTGAGCAATGCCTCTTTTACTTTTACTTCGTGGGCTTTTCGGTGAAATACAAAAAGATCCAGTCCCAACATTAAGAGGACAAAGACATTGAAAATAATCCAGAAATAGATATTGTCCATGCAGACAAATGTGGTATAGTCAGATTATTGCCGTGAATTCCTTTTCTTCCCTTTTGGTTTCCGTTTTGGATATTTGCCTGTAAGATGGTAGATGATCTCCTCGCCCATATTTTTTGACAAGTCTCCCATTCTTTCTATTTTCCTGACTATGGAAAGCAGTTGCAGAATTGTTTTAACCTCATCGGGATTTTTCTTGATAAGCTTCGACGCCGTTTTAACGGATCTGTGATAGGCTTTGTTTAAGCTTTTGTCCTTTTTGTAGATGTTTTTGGCCAGTTGCCGGTCTTTATTTTTCATGGCCGATGAAATTTCGTCCAGCATCACAACGGCAGTCTCAAACATCTCTTCGAGTTTGAAAGCCGCCAGGTATTCGGGACGGAGCTCCTCCCGCATCTCTTTTACGGCGTAACTGATTCCCTCGGCATGGTCTCCAATTCGCTCCAGGCTGAGGCTGATTTTGATTGTGGAGAGAATAAGTCTAAGATCAATGGCCACTGGGTTGTACAGGGCCAGGATCTGTTCGCAGATTTGGTTTATTTTGAAATCCGTACTGTCCAGATCTTCGTCGCCCGCGATTACCTCATCGGCGAGGCTTTCGTCTTTGTTCAACAACGCATCTCTGCTTTTGTTGACCTGGGTTTTGACGAGGGCGACCATTTCCAGCAGTTTGCTTTCCAACCGGTCCAATTTTGTTTCGATGAGCTCCATTCCTGTTTGTTTTTGTTTCGGATTAACCAAATCTCCCGGTAATGTAGTTCTGGGTCTGCTCCATTTTCGGGTTGGTGAAAA
>DATGOS010000358.1:0-2021 GCA_035305725.1 Cyclobacteriaceae bacterium | reverse complement strand
CATGAGCACAATCCTGAGGTCTGGCCTGAGGATTAGTTGGGCTTCCCTGCAAAAAGCCAGGGCCACGTCCGCATGGATATTTCTTTCGTGGAACTCATCAAAAATTACCAAACCTACGTTTTCCAGTGCATTGTCGTTGTGGAGCATCCTGGTAAGAATACCTTCGGTCACTACTTCGATCCTGGTACCGGTGGATGTGCGGTTGTCAAACCGGATCCGGTAACCTACGGTTTTTCCTATGGGCTCTTCCAACAGCGACGCCATTCGCTGCGCAATGCTGCTTGCCGCCAGACGGCGCGGCTCCAACATCAGTATCTTTTTTCCCTCAAGCCAGGGCTCATCCAGTAGCGCCAGTGGCAGTAGGGTGCTTTTACCGGCGCCGGGGGGAGCGGCAATGACCAGGGTATTTTCGAGGGATAGATGTTCCCTTACGGCGGGAATTGCTTCATTGATGGGAAGTGCGGTGTGTATAGGATCAAAAGCCAATGCACAAAAGGTTAATGAAGGGTAAAGATAATAAGGGATCGGCGCTTTCTGCACCCATTTCGAATAAGCAATACCGGTCATGAAAACGGTCCCTGAGGGACCGCATTCAATCATTTAATAATTCAGCTCGAACCGAAAGCAAAGAATTTGTCATTAATAATCCTGGTTCTAAGTCAGCGAATATCCCTCACGATACTCCCGGTGCAGCAACTCGGAAGCTTTCCGGTCTTTGACGAAAGTCTCGGTGTCCGGGTTCCATTTAAGGGGACGCCCCAGCTCATAGGCAATGTTTCCCAGGGTACAGGTGACACAGGTGCTGTGTCCCACTTCCACAGGCGCGATGGGGTCTTTTCTTCGTCTCACCGATTCGATAAAATCAACATAGTGGGCTACATTACGGGTTTCCAACGCTTCCTTACTGTCAGGGAACAGGGACTGGTCCGAGGCATTATATTGTCCTCTGGAAACCTCAATCCAGCCGTCGCTGCCAAAAAATTTACAGCCTTTCGATCCTTTTTCATCATAAGGCTGTTCGGTCATCACCACACCGTTGTCATATGTAAACGTGAGGTACTTGGTGTCTTTATATCCTGCGGGAATAACCTCTACCGGACCTCTTCTGTCCATGCCTATCGCCCATTGTGCAATGTCAAACATGTGGGCTCCCCAGTCCGTGGTATATCCCCCACCCATTTCCTCGTACCATCTCCAGGCGCCCCAAATTTTCTCTCCTTCTGGCGGGTTTAGCGAAATGGGCGGATTTAACTCATTGTTAAAATGGATATCGGCTTTCAACGGTCCCAGCCACATATCCCAATTCAGATCAGCAGGTATGGGCTCTTTGGGCAGATCATAAGGTTTTGGAGGTCCTCCTACAGAGGCATACACTTTTTCGATTCTGCCGATCCTTCCTTTGTGAATCATGGTTACCGCATGCTGGAAATTTTCATAAGACCTTTGCATGGAACCGACAGCCAATACGATGTTGTTGGCACGGACGGCTTTTACCAACTCCTGGCCTTCCCTGATGGTGAAGGTGAGTGGTTTTTCCAAATATATGTCCTTTTTGGCCTTACAGGCATCAATGGCAATTAAAGCATGCCAATGGTCCGGAGTGGCAATCACCACCGCGTCAATATCCGGCCTGGCCAATAGTGCCTTGTAATCCTCGTAAGCCTCGACCTTGACGTTTTGCCCGCTGGTGTTGTAGTGTTCATTAATGGTGTTTACAAACCTTTCCCTTTTTATCCCATAGACATCACTGCAGGCCACTACCTCGATCCCTTCCATGGGCAAAAACCCACGCAAAATGCCCATTGCCTGTCGGCCAAGACCGATAAAACCCAACCGTAGGATGGCGGCTTCCGCATTGGCGGGTTGACGTTCCGGACGGGCCATCCCCAGAGCGGGAAGTACCGTCATACCCGCGGCTCCCAACAAACCTGAGCCTAAAAATTTCCTGCGGGACAAACCTGATTTATCGTTTGTGTTCATGGGTATCTATATTTTTGTTTATTTTTCGCTGTCCGCCGCCG
>DATGOS010000357.1:0-6152 GCA_035305725.1 Cyclobacteriaceae bacterium | reverse complement strand
CGGACAACAGCAACGTGACTGTGAGTAATATTTTTTTCATAAGTAGGTGTCCATTTTAAATAAAAAGCTTGCATTAGGTTTTGGCAAGACTGCTGCCGGGTCGTTTGGTTGATGTGAATTTGACATAAGTAATTTTTTTGGGTTGAAATTAAGCTAGCTACTAAATCATAAAAATATCAAGAAAACAGTTGTAAGGTTTGACAATTACCTGTCTAATATTAGAAAATCTTTTAATCTAAAGCAAAAAATTACCGCTAAAAAAAAAATTTAAAAATTTCTGGGCAAATCATTAGGTATATCCTGATCTTTACCGTCTATGTCCTGTCCGTAAACACTGTACTGAAACTGAATCAGGATATACTTTAATGGCCACAGGCTTGACTTAAAAATATTCTATTAAAAATGGAAAAACCACCGTTTCTAAAATTTTTTTTCTCAAAAGATAAATTGCTGAAGGACAAAAAGTATGTAAAAATTATATTTTTGACCGCAATGTTTGGGATTCTGATGATGTCCCTGACCCAGTGTAAGGAGAAGCCCCTGCCTCCGGGCGATCCCGACCATGGACTGTTTCTGCCGGAGGGTTTTGACGCCCTGGTTGTCGCGGACAGTATAGGAAGGGCAAGGCACCTGGCGGTCAACAAAAACGGCGACATTTATGTCAAGCTGCGGTATTCAGAGACAGGGGGCAGCAACATCGCGCTGAGGGATACTACCGGTGACGGCAAGGCGGATATTATTCAGGCGTTTGGGGACTACAAAGACGAGGGAAGTCTCGCCAACGGCATGCGGATCCATGGGGATTACCTTTATTATAGTTCCTCAAGACAGGTGTATAGAAGCAAGCTGAAGCCCGGCCAGTTAATCCCTGATGCTGAAATGGAAACGGTGCTGACGGACGACCATGAACACGGGATTCACTGGCACATCACCAAGCCCATGTCCTTTGACAACAAAGGCAACATGTATGTGCCCTTTGGAGCTCCGTCCAATGCCTGCCAGGACCTGAAACACTCGCCGGGAGGCTTGCCCGGCAACCCAGGCCTGGACCCCTGCCCGGAACTTATCCAACACGGGGGCATCTGGAAATTTCCCGAAGGCAAGACAAACATGTACCAAAGTGACGGAACCCTGTTCGCCACCGGGATCCGAAGCGTCGTGGCCATGGACTGGAACCAGGAAGATGAAAATCTTTATGTGGTAATGCATGGCAGGGACAACCTGCACCTCCTGTACCCAAACCAGTTCAGCGCCTGGCAGAACGCGGTGCTCCCTGCCGAGGAATTCATGAAGGTTACAGAAGGGGATGATTTTGGCTGGCCCTATTGTTACTACGACCAGCTTCAAAAGAAGAAAGTGCTCGCCCCGGAATACGGAGGTGACGGCACCGAAGTCGGCAGATGCGCGGACTGTACGGATCCTATCATGGGTTTCCCCGGACACTGGGCGCCGAACGATCTCTATTTTTACCAGGGTGATCAATTTCCGGCCAGGTACAAAAACGGAGCTTTTATTGCCTTTCATGGCTCCACCAACCGCGGTCCCTATCCGCAGGCCGGTTATTTTGTGGCCTTTATTCCTTTTGAAAACGGCCAGCCCGGAGACTGGGAGGTATTTGCCGACGGCTTTGCCGGCGTCGACCCCATCAAGAACGTAAGTGATGCGCAACTCAGGCCTATGGGCCTGGCGATGGGACCTGACGGATCCCTGTATGTGTCGGATTCCAGGCAAGGAAAGATCTGGAGAATCATGTTCAAAGGGGACAGGAAAAATTTTGGCGCCGCCCAGCTGGCAGGTATGGAACAACGGAAAACTTTGTCCCATATCAGAACCCCGGATCCTGTCGAGGACAACCTTGTAAAAGTTGACGAATCCCTTGGGGCCCGAATTTACAACAGCTATTGCGCAAGCTGTCATCAGGCTGATGGAAAAGGCGCGACGGGAAGATTTCCCCCCATCTATGCCACCGACTGGGTGAGCGGAGACAAAAACCGCCTGATTGGAATAGTTCTTAACGGACTTGAGGGCAGCATTGAAGTAAACGGCGAGATCTACGACAACGTGATGCCCCCGCATACCTTTCTCGACGATGAGGAGGTGGCGGCTTTACTCAGCCACATACGTCAAAATTTTGGAAACGCTGCCAGTGCCGTAAGTCCGGAGGAGGTTGCGGCGGTCCGGCAGCGTATCCTTAAATAAATTCATTTAATGCGAGCACGCCGGTGTAAGATACAATGCAGGCAAAAATAAAGGCGGCGATCAGACCCATATTCAACCAGATTCCCGCCCTTTCCTCTCCCATCAAATCTTTGCGGTTGATCAGGTAGAAAATGCAGGCGATCACCAGGGGTAGGATGAACACTGCGGCCACCTGCGTAAGGATCTGGGCAATGATGGGATTGGCCCCCAACACGGGAACCGTGAGTCCAAAAACACAAGCTATGGCCGTCAGTATTTTGAAACGGCTTGAACCGGTGTCCAGCTCCCCTTCTTTATAATCCGCCACCAAAAGCGGGGCCACCATAAGAATGGGGAATATGGAGGAAAGTCCGGCGCTTAACGCGCCGGTCATGAACAGGGCTACCGCAAATTTGCCCGCCACCGGTTCAAGTGTATATACCATGTCCATCACCCTTTCGATGGTTTTTCCTTCCGCAAAAAGCGCCCCCGCCGCAGCTGCCATAACGGAGAAATTGACGATAAACAACACAATGGCCGAAGTAAGGGAATCCCGGAACTGGTCTTTTTTGTTATTAATCGTCCAGCCTTTGCCCCTCATCAATAATGGACGCACCACAAAGGTGGGAGCGGCCATGGTGGTCCCCACAAAAGCCGCCACCAACAGTTTGCCGTTGGGCACTTCCGGAATGGAAGGAATTAAACCTCTGACCATGTCTGCCGGATCAGGCAATACCATGAACATCGAAATGAGAAAAGACAGCCCCATTACTGTGACAAGAACCACGAGCACCTTTTCGAAGAAGGAATATTGTCCGACCAAAAGCAGCGTGTACATGATCAAAATGACAACAATGGCAATCCCAAGCACGGCCCAATAATTTTCGGCAGGAAGCGCTGGAAAAAACAGCAGCGTGGTTTCGTAAATGGCATGGGCACTCAGGCCCAGGATGCCGGTAAGGGAATTCCATTGGGCAGTCACAATTCCCGTCACCGCCAATATGGCAATAAATTTTCCACCCTTCAGCTTTGACTTAAAACTGTGGATGGAGGTATTGCCCGTAACGATCGCATACCGGCCATAAGCCTCCAGCAATACCAGGGAAAATAGACAACTCAACACCAGCACCCATAGAAGCTGCATGCCAAACTGGCTTCCCGCCTTGGCCATGGAGGTCACACTCCCCGTGCCTACCGTATACCCTATGCAAAAAATACCTGGTCCGACGCTAAGCATCGTCAACCAGATTTTTCGGATCAGCGAATTCCTTCCCTGATCCCCTTGCTGTTCAGAACCCATAGTTTGCCCGGCTATTTACCTTCTACTCGGTGCAACAATAGGTTCTGCAATCCCATTGAGATTGTAAACGATCCTTCCGTCTCTAATGGTAATCTCGCACTCGAACTTCTTGTCTCCGGTCAGCTTATGGCCATTCCTGTCCCAAAATCCAAACTCGCCCTCCCGCATATTCAGAACCGCTACATCAGCGACTGCACCTACGGAAAGGTGCCCGAGTTCCTCACGTTTGATGGCCTGGGCAGGTGCCCATGTACTGGCCTTGATGACCTCGGGAATTTCCATGCCCATGGTTACAAAGGTGGACATCACATTAAGCATGTCCTTCATCGCGGCATTCATGCTACCGGTATGCAGGTCCGTGCTGATTGTGTTCGGGAAAAATCCGGCTTCAATAGCCGGAAGCGCCTGTCGGTAGTCAAAACTGGCTCCTCCGTACCCTACGTCAAAAATTATCCCCCGCTTTTGTGCTTCCACTACAAAGGGCTTAAGCTTCCGGGTCTTAAAGTCCACGATGGGATCCCTTCGCTCAAGTTCGGTAAAGGTATGGGTATAGATATCCCCTGGCCTAAGGTGTTCGAAAAACAGTTCTTCTATGGACAACATGGGATATTCCTGGCTTCCCCCAAAGTCTATAATGACAGGAATGTCCCCAGCCAGTCTGCCCGCTTCCACCGCACGGTCCACGGGAGTCCATTCGTCGGCATGAAAATGGGCTACTTTAAATCCGACGATATGGTCTCTGTATCTTCTCGCTACCAAAGCCGAAAGCTTGGCATCCATATCACCGGTGTCCTGCTCCCAGGCTCCGCCGCGCATGCCTTCTCCTACGATGTTGAGAAAGGACAGCACCCGTGTCCGCGAATTGTCAATGACATTTTGTTTAAAGATGGGAAAGTTTTTCCATCCCGCGCCACCGCAGTCCACGATGGTGGTAACGCCCACCCGGAAGGTAAATCCATCCGGCGGAAGGGCCGTCAGACCATTGCTCAAATAGTGATCGGGTTCGGTTCCAAAAAAATTATGCCCGTGTATATCAATCAGTCCGGGGGTGACATACATTCCCTCCGCATCCACGACCTGAATGCCAAGTTTGCGGTCAATGTTTTTTTCCACGGCAACCACTTTTCCTTCATGAATGGCCACATCCATGGGTTCATTAATGTTGTTTTTGGGATCAATGACATGGCCCCCTTTTATCAGGATTTGGTAGGTTTGCGCGTGAACTGTGCCTATAATAAGGAACAACAATGCGACAAGGGTCAAAAAACGGTTCTTCATGTTACAAAATGTTTAGGATAGATTCAAATCATTTACTTTAAAAGCCATTGCGCCGAATGTCGGCAATCAATATTACTGAACTTTTTATTCGCCCACTAATTTCTTTTTCTAAAAATAAACAAAAGGATACCATCACGGGCAGGGTTTTTCTTTAAACGGTAAGCTTTTTTTAAATTTTGCCAAAAACACCGCTTCCTCGGGGGCATCGGAGGCGGTTTAAGAAACATTCCCGGGGCCGTTTCCAACGTTTTTGCCGTTTAAATTATTAAATCCCTTAATTTTGGATGGATTTGATAAATTTGCAAGATGCAGGATTTAAAAATATACAATACCCTAACCCGGCAAAAAGAAACCTTCGAGGCCCTGAATCCCCCTTTTGTGGGAATGTATGTATGCGGCCCGACGGTCTATGGAGACGCCCATCTGGGCCATGGCCGGGCAGCGGTCACTTTTGATATTGTATTCAGGTACCTCAGCTCACTCGGCTATAAGGTCAGGTATGTGAGGAACATCACCGATGTCGGTCATTTGGAAGCCGATGCTGACGACGGGGAGGATAAAATTGCCAAGAAAGCTAAACTTGAGCAACTGGAGCCGATGGAGGTGGCGCAAAACTACACAGACTCCTACCATCGGGACATGGAACTGCTCAACACGCTCAAACCCAGCATAGAGCCCAGGGCCACAGGCCATATTCCCGAGCAAATTAAACTGGTGGAAGACATCCTGGAAGAAGGTCTTGCCTATGAGGTGAACGGAAGTGTTTATTTTGATGTCCTCAAATATGATGGAAAAAATAAATACGGCAGGCTCTCGGGAAGGGTCGTGGAGGAGTTGATGAGTGGTAGTAGAGAACTGGAAGGACAAACGGAGAAAAAAAACCCGATTGATTTTGCCTTGTGGAAAAAAGCCTCACCGGAGCATTTAATGAAATGGAATTCCCCCTGGGGTCTTGGATTTCCCGGCTGGCATGTGGAATGTACTGCGATGAGTTCCAAATACCTGGGTAAACAGTTTGATCTCCACGGCGGAGGAATGGACCTGCTTTTTCCCCATCATGAATGTGAACTGGCCCAGGGAAACGCCAGCAACCATATTGACCCGGCAAAGTACTGGATGCACAACAACATGATTACCATCAACGGCCAAAAGATGGGAAAGTCGCTTGGGAATTTCATCACCCTACAACAGCTTTTTTCGGGGGACCATGAGATGCTCAAGCAGGCATACAGCCCCATGACCGTCCGGTATTTTATCCTTACTGCCCACTATAGGTCTACGCTGGATTTTTCCAATGAGGCGTTGCTCGCGGCACAAAAAGGCTATAAAAAAATCATCAACGGCCTGCGCATCGCAAAAAATTTACGCTATGAGCCCAAAAATGGAATCAAGGTTG
>DATGOS010000356.1:0-6996 GCA_035305725.1 Cyclobacteriaceae bacterium | reverse complement strand
AGTCCGGTCCAACCCGGGAAGCGATGCGGCTTGATCCCGCCCGACCTTCAATCAGCCATTTATGAAAAAAGTAGCGGAAAGTAAGAAAAAGGCCAATATGGGGGAGTACATTATTTATATGTACCAGATCGAAGATTTGATCAGGGCGTATAATTTTAACACCGCCGACATCCGGCAATATGTGATTGCACATTACCCCATCTCTGAGGAGGAGAAATCCGAGTTGGCCGATTGGTTTGATACCTTGATTGCCCGGATGGGGGAGGAGGGCATCCGGGAGCAGGGACATTTGTCGGGCGTACAAAAGGAGGTGGACAAGCTGGCCAAGATCCATTGGGATTTATTAAAAAGCGACGGGGAATATTTTCAGCTTTACAACCAGGCCAAGCCACACATCCTCGACTATATCAGCTCCGCTGATGGCAAACCGCTGGGCCATGAGATACAGATTTGCCTCAATGGGGTGTATGGGCTGTTGTTATGCAAGCTTTCCGGAAAGAAGGTACCCGAGGAGCTTCAACAGTCCGCGGAGGCCTTTGGGTCGGTGTTGGCCTACCTAAATGCGGTATACCAGGCGCGGGCCGTACATTAGCTTGTGCGAAACCCTTTGCGTACCATACGGTCAAAAAATACCGCCAAGTCCCAAGGATCTTCAGCGCCAACATCAACCCAGAAAACTTGGAATCTTTGGGAATTGACGAATTGTCGAACTGAATTTTATATCAAAGCTTAGCAGTGAGTGATTACGGAAGTTATATAGTAGTACGCCAAGACTTCGCAAAGGACGCCAAAATAACTTGCGCCCTTCGCGAAATCCTAGCGCACGCTGCGGCAAGATTGCTTCCGCATTACTCAATATACTTGAAATTATATCCCGGATCAAGGTCTTCCAAAAATCCGGTCATCAGATCAATCACCAATTCTATATCCTTTTTACTTGCGGTTTCCACCGTGGTGTGCATGTATTTCAAAGGCAGGGAAATCAGTGCAGAAGGCACGCCGGCATTGGAATAGGCAAAGGCATCGGTATCGGTGCCCGTGATCCGGGAAGCAGCTGCCCGCTGAAAAGGAATATCCCGCTTTTGAGCCGACTGAATGATCAGGTCCAGCACTTTTTTGTGTATGGAAGCTCCGTATGTTAATACAGGGCCCTTACCGGCTACCTGTTCCCCGCTGACCACCTTGTTATATAGCGGGGCCGTAGTATCGTGGCATACATCCGTGATGACGGCCAGGTCGGGCTTAATCCGGGCCGCGATCATTTCCGCACCATGCAGGCCGATTTCCTCCTGTACGGCATTGACGATATACAGCCCGAATGGCAGCTGAAATTTGCTTTCATGAAGTTTTCTGGCTACCTGGGCGATCATAAATCCGCCGATCCTGTTGTCAATGGCTCGGCCCGTATAAAAGTTTCCGTTTAGGTCCAAAAGCTCATCCACAAAGGTCACCACACAACCTACGTGCACGCCCATTTCTTCCACTTCCTTTTTGGACCGCGCTCCCACATCGATAAAGATGTTTTCCACTTTGGGAGGCTCTTCTTTGGATTTGTCCCTGACATGGATGGCCGGCCAACCAAACACTCCTTTGACGATTTTGTCTTCGGTATGTATGTTTACCCGCATGGAGGGGGCGATCATATGGTCTGATCCACCGTTACGGACCACATAGATGTAACCTTCTTCCGTGATATAGTTGACAAACCAGGAGATTTCATCCGCATGGGCTTCGATGACTACTTTAAATTCAGCCTCGGGATTGATCACACCTACTGCCGTGCCATAATGGTCGGTAAAATGTTTATCGACATAAGGTTTGATATACTCCAGCCATATCTTTTGGCCGGAGGCCTCAAAACCCGTAGGAGATGCGTTGTTGAGGTATTCGAAGAGAAATTTTGTTGCTTTTTCCATTTGTTCAGATTTTGTTAACGGTCAACGGTCGACGGCCCACGGGCCACAGTCGCCCGCAAAATTATTGGATTGAATTTTTTAAGGCTTGAATCTTTTTAATCAAATCATCATATTTTAGGTAAAGTTCTGAAAATTCTTTTTCATTTATAATATTCCGTTTTTTTCCGATGAACAGACAACCCACCACCTCGATTCCTGATCTGATAGAGTAGGATAAAAACCTTTTATAATCTCCATTTGACTGACCAGTTGATCCTTCGGCAATATTCAGCGCGACAGAATCAGCTGCCCTTTGCATTTGTTGGGCCAATACAAACCGCTCTTCCACAGGAAAGCTTTTAGTTAATTAATGTACATCAAGGGTTAGGTCAATAGCTAAGTTCCATACCCTTAAATTCTCAAATTTAAACGCCATGGTTCTATATTTTTTAAAAAGTCCCACGGACTGCGGACAGTCGTCGTTTTTTGGTTGCCGTGGCCTGCTGACCGTGGTCCGTTGACTCCCAAAGATAAGCTATAGCGGTATATTCCCATGCTTCTTCCTGGGCAGCCGGTCTACCTTGTTTTCCAGCATCTGGAAGCCCAGGATCAGCTTTTGGCGGGTTTCGGAGGGCATGATGACCTCATCAATAAAACCTCTATGGGCGGCTTTGTAAGGATGGGCAAACCGGGCCGTGTAGTCGTCGATTTTTTCCTGCAAGCGTGCTTCCGGGTCTTCGGCCTGGGCAATCTCCTTTTTAAAAATGATTTCCGCCGCACCCTTGGCCCCCATGACCGCTATTTCGGCTGTCGGCCAGGCATAGTTCAAATCCGCCCCGATATGCTTGGAGTTCATCACATCGTAAGCGCCGCCATAGGCTTTTCTTGTAATGACCGTAATCCGCGGGACTGTTGCTTCCGAAAAGGCATACAACAGCTTCGCCCCGTGGCTGATGATGCCGTTCCACTCCTGGTCAGTACCCGGCAAAAATCCCGGCACGTCCACCAAGACCAGTAAGGGAATATTAAAACAGTCACAAAACCTTACAAACCTCGCGGCCTTCACCGAAGCATGGTTGTCCAAAACGCCGGCCATGGAGGCGGGCTGGTTGCCCACGATGCCGATGCTCCTTCCGGCAATCCGCCCAAATCCAACCACAATATTGTCCGCAAAATCCTTGTGCACTTCCAAAAAACTCTGCCCGTCAATGATGCCCTCCACCACGTCCCGCATATCATAGGGCTGCTGGGTGCTTTCTGGAATGACCCCGTCCAGTTGCCTGCGCGACTCATCCTCCCTAGCCTCATAGGGGTAGGGGAAGGGGCTGTCTTCACAGTTTTGGGGGATGTAGGTCAAAAGCTTTCTGATGGTTTGCAGGCAGTCCAGCTCATGAGCGCAGGAAAAATGGGTGACCCCGCTCTTGGTGCTATGGGCACCCGCTCCCCCCAGTTCCTCCGCGGTGACATCTTCCTGGGTTACGGCTTTGACGACGTGCGGACCCGTCACAAACATATAGGAGGTGTTTTGGACCATAAGGATAAAATCGGTAATGGCGGGGGAATAGACCGCTCCTCCGGCACAGGGGCCCATCACTGCGGATATTTGGGGAACAACGCCGGATATCAGCGTGTTTCTGTAGAAGATGTCCGCATAGCCGCCCAGGGAGTCCACCCCTTCCTGGATTCTGGCTCCCCCGGAATCATTCAGGCCGATAATGGGAGCGCCGTTTTTCATGGCCATATCCATAATCTTGCAGATCTTTCGCGCATGGGCTTCTGAAAGGCTGCCCCCAAAGACGGTAAAATCCTGGGAATAGACGTAGATCAGCCTGCCTTCGATCCGTCCATATCCCGTCACCACCCCATCCCCCAGGTAATGCTCCTTGTCCAGGCCAAACGCCCCGCTGCGGTGGATCACAAACTTGTCAATTTCCTGAAACGAACCCTCGTCCAGCAACAGGGCGATCCTTTCCCGGGCGGTAAGCTTCCCTTTTTTATGTTGGGCAGCAATTCGGTCCCTGCCCCCGCCTTTTAATGCCTCCTCGTTTTTCTTTTTAAGCAACGCGGCTTTATCCTGGAAGCCAGTAGGTTTGTGCGGTTTCTCGGGCGAATCTTTCATCGGACTTGATTTATGGTGGATTCAAATATAGCCAGGATGGGGCGAACAAGGAAATTCCCGGGGTGATTGTCGGGCGGCAGTCGTTCAGCCCCAATTTTGCTTCCTATACGAAAAAGTGTAATAGGCATAAAATAAAAATGATTTTGTATAAAATATTTGATAAACCTTATGCTTTTTAAATAAATCTTTATATTCGCACAACCAATATTTAGGCCGGTATGACGGATAATAAAGCAGCAGTGATTGATTTGGGTACCAACACTTTTCATTTGTTAATGGTAGAGTTGTCGGAGGGAGGTTTTGAATTGATTTTCAAGGAAAAGATACCCGTCAAGATCGGCCAGGGAGGAATCAGCAAGGACATTATTACCGCTGACGCACAAAAACGCGCCTTTCACACCATCAACCATTTCAAGGAACTTATCAAAGGTGAAAAAATCACTCAGGTATATGTTTTTGCGACCAGTGCCGTACGAAATGCCATGAACGGGGCGGAATTTGTGCAAAAAATTCAGAAGGATTATGGCCTGAAAGTCAATGTCATCAATGGCGACCATGAGGCACAGCTGATCTACGAAGGCATCAGGTTCAGCGGGATTTTGAATTCATCCACTGCTTTGATGCTGGATATAGGCGGCGGCTCGGTGGAGTTTATTATAGGAAACAACAAGGAGGCTTTGTGGAAGCAAAGTTTTGAGATAGGCGGCCAGCGGCTGCTGGACCTTTTTGCCTATCATGATCCCATCTTGCCGGGTGAGGTGAGCAACCTTATGGGGTATTTTGATAAGCAACTGCTTCCTTTGGTGGCCGCAATCCAAAAATACAAGCCCATCGAATTTGTCGGGGCATCAGGAACTTTTGACACCCTGACGGACATGTATTATGCATCTGTGCATAGTCCGAAGTTAAAAGACAAGAACAATTTTGTCCTGCCCCGGACCGAATTCGAAAGAATACTGCAGAAGCTGCTTCAGCTCAACCGGGCCGAAAGGCTGGCCATTCCGGGAATGATTCCCATGCGGGTGGACATGATTGTGGTGGCCGTTTGTTTAATAGAATATGTGTTGAGGCATTTTGATACCCGGGAGCTGATCTGCTCCACCTATGCACTGAAGGAGGGGGTCATTGCCGAACTGGTTCATTCCAGAGAAACAGTCACCGTGAGTTGAACTGGAGTTTGCCGGGATGGATAAGTGCCTTATGATTAGTTTTTTCCCCTTATGAATTTTTCCCTTGAACGTTTACTTTCCTTTACAGAAGCAGTTTTAATCAAAATTGGCTGTCCGCCCCAGGATGCCCGGCAGGCGGCGGATGTGTTGTTGTCTGCTGACCTTAGAGGGGTGGATTCCCATGGCGTGGCCCGTCTCTCGGGATATGTCCGCCTCTGGGAGGAAGGCAGGATCAATGTGCGACCGAAAATGGGGGTGACGTATGAAACGCCTAGCACGGCAGTGGTAAACGGAGACGGGGGTTTGGGCCTGGTGGTGGCTCCCTATGCCATGAAGGTGGCAATAGAAAAAGCCAGGGTGGCGGGTACAGGCTGGGTTTCGGTAAAAAATTCCAACCATTATGGAATTGCGGGTATCCATGCGATGCAAGCTTTGCAACATGATATGATCGGCATTTCGCTGACCAACGCCAGCCCCCTGGTGAGCCCGACTTTTTCCGCGGAAAGATTGCTGGGGACCAATCCTATTGCGGTTGCGATTCCGGCCAAAGACCAACCCCCGTTCGTGGCTGATATGGCTACCACCACCGCTGCCAACGGGAAGCTGGAAATCCTTCAGAGAATGGGCAGTGAGGCACCTTATGGCTGGATACAGGACAAGGAGGGGCAGCCAACCACCGATCCCTATGGGGTAAAAAATGGCGGATCCCTGCTTCCTTTGGGTGGTGACCGGGAACACGGAAGTCATAAAGGATATGCTTTGGGAGCCATTGTGGACATATTTTCCGCAGTACTGTCCGGAGCCAACTACGGCCCCTGGGTTCCTCCGTTTGTCGCTTTTTTAAAGCCGGACGCCAATCCCGTGGGAGAGGGGCTGGGGCATTTTTTTGGTGCCATGCGCGTGGATGCTTTCCGCCCGGCAGAAGATTTCAAGCAGCATATGGACAACTGGATCAGCAGGTTTAGAAATTCCAAGACCGTACCTGGTCAGAAAAGGGTATTGGTTCCAGGCGACCCTGAAAGGGAACTGGAATCCGAGAGAAGGGCCCATGGCATTCCCCTGGTCAAGGCGGTGGAGGAGGACTTGATGGCCCTGGCACAAAAATTTGAGCTGGAGTTTTAGGATGGAATATTTTGAAATCCAGTTAAACCCCACCAAAGGCTTTAGCCTCCTTATTTAATACTTCATCGTTTACCTCTTCGTTGGAATAGACCACTATGCGGTATTTGAAGGTAACGGATTCACCCGCATCCAGCATGAAATTCAGTTCCTCTTTTCCCTCACTTAAAGCTTTTTGACCCAGGGTGTTGGCGGCATATAAGCCGTAACCGCGGGCATGCCAATAGGTGGGATAGCCCACATTGTCTGGGTGGTCGAAAATGGCCACGGAAATATTTTCACCTTCAATGGTTCCCGAAAGATTCATCCATTCGCCTCTGGTACCCCACACGTCGTTTCCTGTCAGGCCGTTACTTCCCCGGTACATGCCTGTCACGCCCTCGTTATTCAGGGTAGGCACATCGGTAGGAATCCCGTTGGCGTCGGTAAACTTTTCCGCTTTTTCGGAGGGATGTTCCAATTGCCGGGCCATGCGCATGCCCAACATACCTTCCTTGTTATCGGTGAAGGAAACGGGTTTGTCCTGTGCGGTTAATTTGGTGATGCGGTCAATGGTCCGCTTATTACCTGTCCCGGCAAATTCAAAAGTGGTTTCTTCTTTGAGCAAGACATCTCCCTTTGAATCCACCCAGTCAGTGGTCACGCCCAGTTTTCCCTTATCTTTGCCGCTTTCCACCATAGTAATTTCCCGGTG
>DATGOS010000355.1:0-8017 GCA_035305725.1 Cyclobacteriaceae bacterium | reverse complement strand
GACACAGACCTGGTACTGTTTGACGAATCGCTTGTGCTGCTGGCGAAAAAAGAAACATACCGGGGCAGGGAATATTTTGAAAAGCAGGCCGTAGTGGCTGAATCAGGCATTTCACGATACGAGGCGCTCGATAGTGTGGCCAATAGATTCCCCGCAGACCAGGATATCCGGCGCCTTTTTGCCCGGGCCTTGGATGACAGTTTTTCTTCTATCCGGGAATTTGCCCTTGCCAATCTTCTTGCGCTGGCGGATTCCATGCCTTTGACCGCGGCCGAGGAAGAGAAAATCGTGGCCATGGCAAAAAAAGACCCTGACAATGCAGTTCGGGCGGGCGCCATTGATTTGTTGAACAAAACCGGACCGGACAAATATGCTGATCTGTTTATGGAATTTATCGGTGACTCCTCCTATTATGTAGCGGGAGCTGCGCTCAACGCTTATTTGGAGAATCGCGACAATCCCGAAAGGGACGCAGTGGCGGAAGGCTTGATGGACACCGACAATATTCAGGTGGTGGTGCCCCTGGCGGAATATTTCATTCAGCTTGGGGATACAGCACGGGCGGATTGGTTTCATGAGAAGATCTCCCGGTTGAACGGGGAATCGCTGTATTATTTCTTGGGATATTACGGCGACTATTTTGCCCGGTTTGAGGCGCTGGATCATGAGCCGGCGCTCCGCAAGCTTTTCCAGCTCGCCGAAAACCATCCGGCGGGTTATGTGAGGCTGGCGGCCTTCCAGGCGCTCATGGGGTTCATTGATGAAGAGGGGGTGCCCGAAAAGGCCAGGGAACTGAATGCAGCGGAAAAGGACGAAACCGTGAAAAAATACCAACAGTTTTTTCTCGGGACCGACGGGGATATGAATTAAATAGCTGATCGCAACAACATTAATTGGTGGCGGTTAAAAAATAAAAGAAATTTATTCTCATTATTTTGAATCTTTGATAAAAGGGTATAATTTTGCCATCCGTTATGACAAACAAAAAAAGTTCTTTGATTGGATCATAACAGGAACAGTTGGGGGGGAATACCAAAGCGGCCAACTGGGACGGACTGTAAATCCGTTGACTTATGTCTTCACAGGTTCGAATCCTGTTTCCCCCACAGGGATTTAATTGGCGGGAGCTGCCCTTCCCATAGGGAGGCGGAGGCAACCACTGGAATTAACAATTATAAGCGGGAGTAGCTCAGTTGGTAGAGCGGCAGCCTTCCAAGCTGCAGGTCGCGGGTTCGAGCCTCGTCTCCCGCTCAGTGCTTTTAAGCACCAGGGAATGTTATCAGCCGACGTAGCTCAGGGGTAGAGTGCTTCCTTGGTAAGGAAGAGGTCACGGGTTCAAATCCCGTCGTTGGCTCAGAGACATTGAAAAACAAAATTATTCATAATCATTAACTAAACAGAGGATTTTCACGCATGGCAAAAGCAAACTTTGACCGTTCCAAACCCCACGTTAACATAGGTACGATTGGTCACGTTGACCATGGTAAGACAACATTGACTGCTGCCATTACGACTGTATTGGCCAGGAAGGGTCTATCTGAACTGAGGGACTTTTCTTCCATTGACAATGCTCCGGAAGAAAAAGAAAGAGGCATCACAATTAATACATCCCACGTAGAATACCAAACCGAGAGCCGACACTATGCGCACGTGGACTGTCCCGGTCACGCTGACTATGTGAAAAACATGGTAACGGGTGCCGCCCAGATGGACGGAGCCATTCTTGTGGTTGCGGCTACAGACGGTCCCATGCCTCAAACCAGGGAGCATATCCTGCTTGCCCGGCAGGTAGGTGTTCCGGCTTTGGTTGTCTTCATGAACAAAGTGGATTTGGTGGATGACCCTGAGCTTTTGGAACTGGTAGAGATGGAAATCAGGGAATTGCTGTCCTTCTATGAATATGACGGAGACGAGATTCCTGTTATTTCAGGTTCTGCACTGGGTGCCCTGAACGGGGACGAGAAGTGGGAAGCCACTGTAATGGAACTGATGGACGCGGTGGATTCACATATTCCAATCCCTGAAAGAGCAGTTGACAAAGATTTCCTGATGCCTGTGGAAGACGTTTTTTCCATCACCGGCCGTGGTACCGTGGCTACAGGAAGGATCGAAAGAGGAGTAGTCAACTCAGGTGAGGCAGTAGACATCATAGGTATGGGTGCTGAAGGACTGAAGTCTACCGTCACCGGTGTGGAGATGTTTAGGAAGATATTGGACAGAGGCGAGGCCGGGGACAACGTCGGTTTGCTTCTGAGAGGTATAGAAAAAACACAGATCAAAAGGGGGATGATTATCTGTAAGCCCGGATCCGTGAAGCCACACTCTCACTTCAAAGCCGAAGTATATGTGCTTTCAAAAGAAGAAGGTGGACGTCATACGCCGTTTTTCAACAAGTACCGTCCGCAGTTTTATCTGCGAACTACCGACGTAACCGGCGAAATCAAACTTCCCGAGAACGTGGAAATGGTAATGCCGGGTGACAATATTTCTATCGAGGTAACCCTGATCAACAAAGTAGCCCTTGAAAAAGGTCTTCGGTTTGCGATCCGTGAGGGTGGCAGGACAGTAGGTGCCGGACAGGTCACTGAGATTCTTGACTAATCCGGTAGGTTAAAGAAAAAATCCGAATGCGGTTCCAGGTACGCCCGGGAATCGCATTTGTTTCTTTGGTCTTTTTTAGGTAGTTTTGCAATCCATTTACGGGGACTAGTCAATACGGGCGTAGTTCAATGGCAGAATAGCGGTCTCCAAAACCGTTGATGGGAGTTCGAATCTCTCCGCCCGTGCTTTAAACTTCATATACCATGAATGTAAAAAATTTTGTTGTGGAATCGGTCGATGAGATGCGGAACAAGGTCACTTGGCCGAAATATGCCTCGTTACAAAATAGTGCCGTTCTGGTTCTGATAGCATCGTTGATCTTTTCCCTGGTCATAGGCGTGATTGACATCAGTTTTGAAAACCTGATGACATGGTTTTATGATTTATTTTAATTGAATCGATTTTACGGATGGCGGAACAAAAATGGTATGTACTCAGGGTTGTAGCTGGGCAGGAGAAAAAGACCAAATCATATTTGGACAATGAAATTGCCCGGCAGAAACTGGAGGAATATATTCCCGAGGTTTTGATACCCTCTGAGAAAGTATATGAAATGCGCAACGGCAAAAAGCGTGTCAGGGAGAGAAATTTTTTTCCCGGTTACGTGCTGGTCAATGCGGATTTATCCCATGGGGAAGCCAATCACGTAATTACGAGTATTCCGGGAGTTATCGGTTTTTTAGGGTCAAACCAAGGGGGGGCTTCCAAAACCCCTGAGCCATTACGTCAGTCAGAGATCAACCGGATTTTGGGCCGGGTGGAGGAAATTGATGAGTTTGCGGAAAAACTGGATACGCCATATATAGTTGGAGAGACCGTAAGGGTAATGGATGGTCCCTTCAGTGGCTTCTCTGGAGTTATTGAAGAGGTGTTTGAGGACAAAAAGAAACTTAATGTTATGGTTAAGATCTTTGGTCGGAACACACCCGTAGAGTTAAACTTTATACAAGTAGAAAAACAAGATTAGGAAATGGCTAAGGAAATTACCGGTTATCTGAAATTACAGGTTAAAGGCGGCCAGGCGAATCCATCACCTCCTGTTGGTCCTGCTCTTGGTTCCAAGGGCTTGAACATCATGGAGTTCTGTAAGCAGTTCAATGCAAGGACCCAGGACAAAATGGGCCAGGTTGTTCCCGTGCTTATTTCGATTTATTCGGATAAGTCTTTTGATTTCGTGGTAAAAACTCCTCCGGCGGCAAACCTGCTGATCGAGGCTTCGAAAGTCAAGGGAGGTTCTGCTGAACCCAATAGGAAGAAAGTTGGCTCCGTGACCTGGGATCAGGTAAAGGAAATTGCAGAGGTGAAGATGCCTGACTTAAATGCCTTCGAAGTGACCTCCGCTATGCGAATGGTGGCTGGCACTGCCAGGAGTATGGGAATCACAGTTTCAGGAAAAGCTCCTTGGGAGGAATAAATCAAAGAATAAATGGCTAAGTTAACAAAAAAGAAAAAAGAAGCCCTTTCCAAATACGACCAGAGCCTTCAATATTCCCTGGCTGAGGCTACTTCCCTTGTGAAGGAAATCACCTCCAGTAAATTTGACGCTTCCGTGGACCTGGACATCCGTTTGGGTGTGGATCCCCGCAAAGCGGATCAGATGATCAGGGGTGTGGTGGCTTTGCCGCACGGGACGGGCAAGGAGATAAAGGTATTGGTACTTTGTACGCCCGACAAGCAGGAAGAAGCCAGGGAGGCCGGTGCCGATTATGTCGGACTGGACGACTATATCGCCAAGATCGAAGGCGGGTGGACCGATGTTGACGTCATCATCACCATGCCCAACGTCATGGCAAAGGTAGGCCGGCTGGGTAGGGTATTGGGTCCCAGAGGCTTGATGCCAAATCCAAAATCCGGAACCGTTACCCTGGACGTAGGAAAAGCGGTTAGGGAAGTAAAGGCCGGGAAAATTGACTTTAAGGTCGATAAGTTCGGAATTATCCATGCGAGCATCGGAAAAGTATCTTTCACCCCCGAAAAGCTTCAGGAAAACGCGCAGGAACTGATTCAGACGATTTCGAAACTAAAGCCTGCCACGTCGAAAGGCACCTATTTCAGAAGCATACATTTGTCAAGCACCATGTCACCTGGTATCGATATCGATAAGGGGAGCATTCAAGGTTTATAATTATGACTAGAGAGGAAAAAAAAGCTATAATCGAAAGTCTTACCGACAAATTAAAAGAAACTCCGCACTTCTACATTACGGATGCTTCAGGATTCAACGTTGCCCAGGTAAACGCTTTTCGGAGAATGTGTTTTGAGCGGGGAGTGGAATACAAGGTGTACAAAAACAGCTTGATCAAAAAGGCGCTTGAAAATCTTGATGTAGACTATACGGATTTTTCAAAATCCACCCTGGTGGGTTTTTCCGGAGTGATGTTTTCTAAAGAGACAAGTAACTTACCCGCAAAGGTACTGCTAGACTTCAGAAAGAGTCAGGGGAAAAAGGAAACAAGACCCGTGTTTAAGGGTGCGTCCATATCAGGAGACCAGTTTTTGGGCGAGAAAACGCTTGAAATGCTGTCCAAGCTGAAATCCAAGGAGGAACTTCTCGGAGAAATCATCGGCCTGCTTCAGTCTCCTGCCAAGAACGTTATTTCCGCCCTGCAAAGTGGACAGAACACATTGGCCGGTCTTGTCAAAACCCTTTCTGAAAAGGAACAATAATCGCATAACAAAACTAAGTTTAAAACAATCAATTTAAAAATTAATACAAATGGCAGATCTTAAAGCATTCGCTGAACAGTTAGTAAATTTAACTGTTAAAGAGGTAAGTGAATTAGCCACAATATTGAAGGATGAGTATGGCATCGAACCAGCCGCAGCCGCAGCGCCAGCCGCAGTAGCAGGAGGTGGGGGTGAAAGTGCCGCCGAAGAAGAAAAATCTTCTTTTGACGTTGTCCTGAAATCTGCTGGTGGCTCCAAATTGGCAGTGGTAAAACTGGTTAAAGAACTTACAGGGCTTGGTCTAAAAGAAGCGAAAGCCGTAGTGGACAGTGCGCCCGCGCCTGTTAAAGAAGGAATTGCTAAAGACGAAGCAGAAGCGCTCAAAAAGCAACTGGAAGAAGCCGGTGCTGAAGTAGAGCTTAAATAATTTGGAAAACCCTACCTTTTAGATAAAAGGTTATCCGGTTAGACCTGACTTTGGGAGTCAGGTCTTTTCCTGTTTGTGCGCAGCGTGGAAATTGTATTTTTCCATGGTTGAATTGGCGCATTCGAATATTAAATCACCTATTAAACATATACTACCTTGGCTATCCAGAATCAAACCGAAAGGAAAAGTTTCTCCTCTATTAAGGTAGTCAAAGACTATCCCGACTTTCTTGAAATCCAGCTACAGTCCTTTAAGGATTTCTTTCAACTGGACACACCAGCGGAAAAAAGACGGCAGGATGGTCTTTTCAAGGTATTCTCTGAAAACTTTCCTATAAGCGATTCACGAGAAAATTTCACCCTTGAATTTATTGACTATACAGTTGATCCTCCAAAATATAGTGTTTCCGAAAGCATTGACCGGGGCCTGACGTATGCGGTCCCCCTAAAGGCTAAACTCCGTCTGCTGTGTTCGGACGAAGACAATGAGGATTTCGAAACGATAGAGCAGGAGGTTTTTCTGGGGAATCTTCCCTATATGACCGAAAAAGGGTCCTTTGTGATCAATGGCGCTGAACGAGTGATTGTGTCCCAGCTGCACCGCTCCCCGGGGGTATTTTTTGCCCAGAGCAAGCACACCAACGGCACCAAATTGTACTCCGCCAGAATCATCCCGTTCAAAGGCTCCTGGATCGAATTCGCTACCGACATCAACAATGTCATGTATGCGTATATTGACAGGAAGAAGAAATTTCCGGTCACTACCCTGCTCAGGGCGATAGGCTATGGATCTGATAAGCAGATCCTTGATCTATTTGGACTATCTGAGGAAATTCAGGCCAACAAAACCGCGCTGAAAAAGGTTAGCGGTAGAAAACTTGCTGCCCGTGTGCTCAGGACCTGGGTGGAAGATTTTGTGGATGAAGACACCGGAGAGGTGGTCTCTATCGACAGAAACGAAGTGTTGCTGGAAAGAGACTCCATCCTTAGTGACGAGGACATTGATTTAATCCTGGAATCCGGCACCAAAAGCATCATCCTGCACCGGGAAGATGTGAACGTGGCCGACTATTCTATTATATATAACACCCTTCAAAAGGACAACTCCAACTCCGAAAAAGAGGCCGTAGAGGTGATCTATCGGCAGTTGAGAAATACCGAAGCGCCCGATGAAGCCACCGCCAGGGAAGTGATCCACGGATTGTTCTTCTCTGACAAACGTTACGATCTGGGGGAAGTAGGACGATATAGAATCAATAAAAAACTGGGCTTAAATATTGCGCCGGAAAAAATAGTACTTACCACGGAAGACATCATTAGTATCGTCAAGTACCTGATTGGCCTGATCAACGCCAAAGCTGTGGTGGATGATATTGACCACTTGAGCAACCGTAGGGTACGGACCGTGGGAGAACAACTGTACAGCCAGTTTGGGGTTGGCCTTGCCCGTATGGCAAGAACGATCCGCGAACGGATGAACGTCAGGGACAACGAGGACTTCAAACCGGTGGACCTGATCAATGCCAGAACCCTCTCTTCCGTGATCAACTCCTTCTTTGGGACCAACCAGTTGTCCCAGTTCATGGACCAGACCAACCCGCTTGCGGAATTGACCCACAAGCGAAGGCTGTCCGCATTGGGTCCGGGAGGACTTTCCAGGGAGCGGGCGGGCTTTGAAGTGCGGGACGTGCATTATACGCACTATGGCCGGCTTTGTACCATCGAAACCCCTGAAGGCCCTAACATTGGGTTGATTTCATCCTTATGTGTCCACGCCAAAGTAAACGGCATGGGATTCCTCGAGACGCCTTACCGAAAGGCATTGGACGGAAAGGTAAGTATGAACGCGGAAGACATTGTGTTCCTGACGGCCGAAGAGGAAGACGAGCACAATATCGCCCAGGCCAATGCCCCGCTGGATGACAATGGTGTATTTATAAATGAGCGTGTGAAGGCACGTTTTGAAGGGGACTTCCCGGTGTTGGAGCCTAAGGAAATCAGCTACATGGACGTGGCACCCAACCAGATCGTATCGGTCGCGGCATCGCTTATTCCGTTTTTGGAGCATGATGACGCCAACCGTGCACTGATGGGATCCAACATGCAGCGCCAGGCTGTTCCGTTGCTCAAGGCAGAGGCCCCGATCGTGGGAACAGGACTGGAAGCAAAGACTGCCGTGGATTCACGTTCCTTGATTATCGCCGATACGGACGGTGTCGTGGAATTCGTGGACGCTACGAAAATCATTATCAAGTATGACCTGACCGAGGATGAACTGTTGGTCAACTTCAGTGACGAGTATAAGGTATACGACCTTGTTAAG
>DATGOS010000354.1:0-4946 GCA_035305725.1 Cyclobacteriaceae bacterium | reverse complement strand
AATTAACAGGTTGTGCTGCATAAGATCAAGGTTTTCCAGGGTCAGTTCCACCTTTTGGTCTGCCTTTACGGTAAATTCTTTCACATCAAAAGCCAACAATTCTGCTTTGATGGTTAAGGACGCAACAGACTCCTCCGTCAGATCGATATTTTTGGCGGATACCTCCTTTTTGGCGGGTTCCTTTTTCGCGGGTTCTGGCTTTACCGGTGGCTTGTGTGCTGCGTGGTCCGTGACATTACCTGCACTGTCAGGTTGCCAGAAACCTTCGTAAAAGGTTCGGAATTGCATCCCGGATATATCTGAGCCGGTTCCTCCTCTTAAATGGGAATTTCGCTCACTCCAGAACCAGGCTACTTTTTGGGCCGCAATCCGGACGTTTTCCACGGGAGACTTCAGCACGGTCACAAGCAAGTCCCGGTTCTGCACATTATGTTGCTGATGCAGCCACAGGATCTCAAGCATGGGAAGTGCGTCCTCCTCACTTTGAGGATCAAGATTTTTTGCCCATTCCTGGGCCTTCTGTATGACTTCCTTGGTATCCCGCCCGCTCAACTCCACCCTTACCTGGTGTCTGATACCGTCCACCGGATGCCTGAACAGTTCCAACAAGCGCTCCACAGGTTCGCCGTCAATGGCCACCGGTTTTTGCAAAGGTCTGTTTTTGGCAGTGATTCGGTAGATTCTACCGTGAGCCTGGTCCCGGCTGATGTCGCGCAGGTTGTATGGGGAATGGGTGATCACGGCATTTTGCCAGTCACTGAAATACAAAGCCCCGTCCGGGCCGATTACCCCGTCAGTAGGCCTAAAATTCGGATCTCCCGTATAATTTTCCGGAATTACCCTGGGCGCTGCTTCAGAATGGGGCGTAAAAGTGGGATCGTTTCCGGTGAAAAGCAGGTTGCCCACCTCTTTACCTTCCACCACGCCCCCTTCTTTGTACTCCAACTGGTACCTTTTTATTCCCTGGAAGCCGATTACATTGTACACCAGGAAATTATTTTGGTACTCCTCCGGAAAATGCTCGCTGGAAATCAGTCCGTTGGCGGTCACTGGACGGATGGTCTGCTGGAACAATGGCCTTTTGTCAAAGATATTGGTATCCGTGGTCGAGGTGACCGTACGCTTGTAATACACCTGAAACGCCCGGCCGCTGGTACCGTCGGTAATCAACAGGTTGCCGTATTTGTCAATGCTGATCCCATGGGCATTAGGCGTGTTTTCTACGACAAAGGAAAAGTCAAAGGTTCGTGGATTAAATCGGTATAATCCCGGCGTGCCGGACTCCTCGCTTCTTCGCCAGGGCGTCTCCACATTTTCTAAAATGAAGATTCCCCGCTGATAATAAATGTTGCCGTCCGGGCCATAGATCAGGTTGTTGGCAGTGTGATGGGTATCATCAGCACCAAGACCGCCAAACAGGCGCACGCGGACATCCGCAACGTCGTCCCCGGTGGTATCCTTGAGGTACAGAATATCCGGCGCGGATATGACCACTACCCCGTCATTCCAAAACTCAAAGCCTGTTGGATGGGGCACGTAAGCAAAAGTGGTGGCCTTGTCCGCTTCTCCGTCCCCGTCATCGTCGGTAAGAAAAACAAGCCGGTCGTTCATTGGCTTCAGCGGTTCCTGCTTAGGATAGGTCCCCCAGGAAGCCACCCATATCCTGCCTTTGGTATCCACCTGCATGGCCACGGGATTGACGATTTCGGGAAACTTGTCTTCAGCGGCAAACAAATTCACCTGCAGGTCATCCGGAACAGTCATCCGGTCGATCGCCTCCACCGGATCAATATATTCCACTGTCCGGGTGATGTGGGTTCCCACGATGAGCGGATCGGGCACATTGCTGTCATCAACTTCAAGGTCCTCTCCATTGGCGCGCGCCCAGATCTTTTCGTCACGGTTGGCCACCATTACATCCAGCATATCCAGCTCCCGCTTAAGGGTAGCCCGGTTGCCGTCCTGAATCGAACGGGTACCCCAAACGTCATTGCCACTGATGGCGCGGTATCGGCTAAACCAAAGCGCGTTTTTTTCCACGACCGCGCTACGCAGTGAATCCAGCGCTACCTGGTCCATTTGGGGCTCTTTTCCCAACACGGCTTCCGCGATGTACAAGCCTATCTGCCGGTTACCTTCAGGATTTAAATGTACACCGTTAATGGTCAGAGGCTCTTCTGAAGATTCGTACATTTCCTGACTTGCGTTGAACAGGTCCACAAATCCCGTTTCTTTCTCCTGTGCCACTTCGGCCATGGCCTGGGTGTAAGCGGACAGACGTCTGTTGTTTTCAGATCCGTCCGGCAAATTGGGGTCTTCCAGATTTTCATGGGCAATCGGAGAAAACATTACAATTCGCGGGGTGTTTACCGAATCGTACTTTTGCGAACGGACGTGGTCGATCCAGGCGGTCAACTGCTCCTTGAAGACCTCGGGCTGGTCCTCATAGGATTCATTGTATCCAAAAAACGAAAATATAACATTGGCATCAAATTCGTCCAGATGGGAATCGCTGTCCCCAAAGCCTTCGTGGGCTCTGGGCCTGTAATGTACCTGGTCTCCGGAGTACCCGAAATTTCTGAAAACCAGCTTTCGATCGGGATGGCTGGCTTGAAAATAAGTTTCAAGCCAGCCGTCATGCTGCATTCTTTCGGCAAGTGAATTGCCTATTACCGCAATCCGGTCCCCCTCATTCAACTCAATCTGCGGGTCTCCAGCACATCCCATCAAAATTGTAAAGGCAAAAAAGAAGGACAGTTTTACCCAGCTAGAGGTATTGATGGATTTTTTGAACACACTCATTGGATATTCTATATTTATATGGTATTTAATTTCCCCAAGGGGATCGTAAACAAATCAATGCATCTCCACAGAACAGGTTCCCAATCCTTTCCTATAGAAATTGAACTGCACATTTGGATGATCCGCCAGTACGGACATCGGCACCGAGGTATCCGGAATCTTGTTGGAGATCATGTATGTGGTCAGCCTTTGGCCAAACGGATTGTCATGCGCTCCTGCATGCCAAATGGACACCTTTTCAGTTTGCCAGGTTTCCAATGGCCCTACAGTCACCGCCTGCGTCGGGATCATCGGCACGTTGCCTCCGCAATGAAGTCTGGAATTTTGCTGCACCGTAATCGGATGCAGGTCAAGCACCCGGGTAGGCAGTTGCTTGTATTCCTCAACGGACATGGGTTCATCCTGGTACTTTCCTTCCCGCTTCGGAGGTTCGTTGAATGCCCAGTGTTTTACGTCACCCTGTCCGCCTTGCATGATCAGACATTTCGCTTTTTTCCAGCTCTCCACGAATTCGGAGGTATCGAATTTCGGGAAATGGAGATTTTCCTCGGGCATGGCAAGTTTTTTATCAATCCTGCTGTAGCAGAGATCTCTAAAGGCCTTCTGAAATGAAAGCGAATGGTTGGCGTCGATTTCCTTTCCGTTCACCACCCATTCGTCCATGCTCCAAAAGTGGCCATGCTTCACCGAAATACCCAATTCATTAATGATTTTCGCCACCAGCGGCAATTGTTCGGTGGGTCCTATAGGACCGCAAATTCCCACAGGGTTGTCTGCGGTGGACTGTTGCCATACCTTGACGTATTCAAGGGCCTCTGCCGCATAAAATTCCTCAATGGTATCATAAAACACCACCTTAAATCCGGGCCGGGACAAATTGATCAAATCTTCCGGACCCATATTCGCAATTTTATCCGTCAGTTTGGTATCCAGTTCCAGGGTAGTGTAATCCCACCAAGAAGGCGCAATTGAGCTTTTCCTACGCATAATAATAAGTGATTTAAAATTTTTTATGAAATAATTAATTAAGATTCTACAAATGCCTTGTTTAACAAATAAGCGTGACCCAAATCCTTTAAGGGATCAAAATCAGGTTCCGAAAATCCCAGATGCAAACGCCTCCTCCAGCCTTCCGCATGTTCAAATTCATGAGACATGTTCCCGATGCTTCGGGAAAAATCTTCCATGGTTTGGATATAGGAGTTCATCTTTTGGCTGTCCTCCAACCAGGCCTGCTGGCTTTCGTGTGCCTGGAGGGCTTTGAGTTTCAGGTCATGTACCTGTCCGGTATCAATGAATAATTCAGGCTCCACCTTTTGTCTCAACGGTTCCAACAAGCCGTGCGGCAGGGAATGGTATATCGCGCAGTTATAATTCGACACCGCTGGTGCCTCCGTGAGATAATTGGGAATGCCTCTCACAAAGGCTGCGGTGACCGCCAGTCTGCTCGTATTCATATGGTCTTCCATATAATCGGAGGGGGAATGCGTCAGGATAATCGAAGGCTGCACCTGCCTGATGACGGCCGAAAGCTTCTTGATCAGCTCGCGCTCATAGAATATCTCGAAGTCATCCGTGATCGGAGGGTGAAAAGTCGCCCCCAGGATCTCCGCCGAATTCCGGGCCTCCTTCATCCTGATTTGGGTGGTCGTTTCGGAATCCGTGGTAATGCTGCCACAGTTGCCGGTAGAGAGATTCATGTAATGGGTTTCATACCCCGCCCTTTTTAACAAGGCCAAGGTGCCGGCCATCAGGAATTCGATGTCATCCGGATGGGCGGCGATTGCCATGGCTACCTTTTGCATTGCTTATAGTTTTACGCTCTTACCTGTTGCAGCAGATTTGTCCGCAGCAAAAACGATTTCATACGTTTTCATGGCCTCTTTTAAGCCGGTCAATGGCATCTCTCTGCCGTCTTCTATAGCCTGGAAAAAGGTATCAAACTGTAATTGGTAGGGATGTTCAGCCACGTCCCCGGAATCGAGCATGTGCATGGCCAGTTTGCTCCACCTGGACTTATCAGTCTTCAGCTTTTCGGAGTGGAACTTGTTGTCCAGAAGGCTTCCCTCGCTGCCGAACAGGTGCGTATGGAAATAATACGGCTGCAGACAGTCCACACTGGCGGTACATTTGGCGATTTTTCC
>DATGOS010000353.1:0-2539 GCA_035305725.1 Cyclobacteriaceae bacterium | reverse complement strand
AAACACAAATCGGAGACATTGCAGCTTACCCGAAGACTATTGACCCAGGAGGATGTGACATCATCCGCGGAAGGTGCGGCCAGTTGGAAGGAAAAATATGATGCCCTATTGGCGGAATTGGAGCAAAATCCTGGTAAGATGAAAGAAAACCGATGGTATCGGGACATCACGCAGGCCTACGGAAGGTACCGCTGGTACGAAGGGGTGTCGGAAAGATTCCAGCTCGAGAAGACACAAAAGACCGTACCCATCGAGGTGCATGTCCTGCGGTTGGGCGATGTTGCCCTTGCCACCAATCCCTTTGAACTGTATCTGGACTACGGCGTGCGCATGAAAGCCCAAAGCCCGGCGGTTCAGACGTTTGTCGTGCAGTTGACTGGCGGTGGATCCTACGTTCCTACCAAAAGGTCCATTCAGGGAGGTGCGTACGGTGCTGTGGCATCCAGCACTTTGATAGGCCCTGAAGGCGGGCAAGAACTGGTTGAAGGGACCTTAAGGCTGATCAATAGTATGTGGTAATTTAGATCCCTGGCATATGAAAATAGTTATCTTGTGGTGGAGTCTGAGCATCTTGTTGGCCATTGCCAACAGTTGTGGGGGATCTGAAGCCGGGAACCAAGCCTCCGGGTCACCGGAACTGGGCGTGGCATTGTATTCCTTTAACAGGTTTTCTTTTCCCGAAACGCTTGAGAAGTCGCAACAAGCCGGCGTGGGAATTGTTGAGGGTTTCTTTTTTCACAATCTTGGAGAGGAATATGGCGGGAAGCGACTGGCTGAACTGACGGACAGTGAATTGGAGGTGTTAAAAACCCAGATCCAAAAATCAAACTTACGGTACAAATCCATGTATGCCGGAGGTAAGTCCCTGGAGGAGTGGGCTACGCTTTTTGAAAGGGGGAAGATGTTGGGTGCTGAATTTTTGGTTGGTGAACCCGAGCCGGAATTGTGGGATGGGATTAATGAAATGGCGGGAAAGTACGGGATGAAAATGGCCATACACCAACATGCCGAAGGTAAAAGCCGGTTTTGGCACCCTGATTCGGTGCTGGTGGCGATTGGGGATCGGGAAAACTTCGGCGCATGCGGGGACCTGGGGCACTGGGTCCGGAGCGGCCTGGATCCGGTGCAATGCCTGAAAACGCTGGAAGGTCATCTGATCAGCATACATGCGAAAGACCTGGATGAGTTTGGAAACCAGGAAGCCAATGATGTAAAAGTGGGTACCGGGGTGATAGACTATCCCGCCGTGATGGAAGAATTAAAAAGACAGGAATTCAGCGGTCCCATTTACGTAGAGTGCGAACATGACTGGGAAAACAATCTGGAGGATGTGAAATACGCTGTGGAATATATAGAAGGTTTAAAATAATCAACATTATCCACCTGGGGAAGTAAAAGCAAGGACGGTTAAAGCCGATCATCCGGTTTGATATGTGCTCTTTTGTGTCCTGCTCTTTTGTTGCCTCGACTTCCACCACCTGTGTAGCCTACGCCATGCCTGTATGGTTCTTTAAAGGAAAATCATTGACTATGAATCCACTTAATCGACCCGTTTTTTCGATCAAGTACGTCTGGAAGGCGTCATTTTTAATCATGCTGCTGGTCTGGGCGGATAGCGGGTATGCGCAACATGGCAGAACCCCCGTGCAGGCCACGAAGGGAATGGTCGTCAGCGAGCATTTTTTGGCGTCACAGGTGGGGAATGAGATTTTAAAGCAAGGCGGAAACGCCGTTGATGCCACCGTTGCCACGGCGTTGGCATTGGCGGTTACCTATCCTTCGGCGGGCAACATCGGCGGCGGTGGCTTTATGCTTTACCACGGTGCAGACGGACACAAGACCAGTTTCAATTTCAGGGAAAAAGCCCCTTTAGCTGCCGAGACGGAGATGTTCCTGGATGAGAACGGAAATCTGCAGGAAAATCGGAGGAGGGAATTCCCCTCGGCCGTGGGCGTTCCCGGTACCGTATCCGGATTATTTTTGGCCCATCAAAAATTGGGTTCACTGCCCTGGGCAGATTTGGTGGAACCTGCCATAAGACTGGCGGAGGAAGGTTTTGAAGTCACCTGGAACTTACAGAGATTCCTGTATTTTCTGGAAGAAAACAGGGAGACCTACCCGAGTTCGGCAAAGGCATTCCTGAAAAACGGCAAGGAAGTGATCGGGGTGGGGGATATCTTACAACAACCCGATTTGGCTATGACCTTACGCAGAATCCAGCGAGATGGTGCGGATGGATTTTACAAAGGCGAGACAGCTAGGCTGTTTGTCGAGTTTATGCAGAAAAACGGCGGGCTAATTGACTATAAAGACCTGGAAACTTACGAAGCGCAGGAGTTGCCGCCCATAGAAGGCCAGTACCGCGGCTATGGGATTTACGGAATGCCGCCACCCAGTTCCGGTGGCGTGACTTTGGTGGAAATGTTAAATATCCTTGAGGGATTTGATCTGGCAAAGATGGGCCATAATTCGTCCATGTACCTGCATGTGCTCACGGAAGCCATGCGCCGGGCTTATGCAGACCGGGCACTCAATTTGG
>DATGOS010000352.1:0-2700 GCA_035305725.1 Cyclobacteriaceae bacterium | reverse complement strand
TTCCACGGGCAGGGTCACAAAGGTGAAAAGCGTAAGGATTCCATAACTGCCCACCACGATTACACCCACGGCTTCATAAGGAAGGCCAAACAAAGCTATACCCCCAAAGAGGGCAGCAATCAGAACGATATTCAAAATTTTTCCACTGACGTTTTGAATGGGAACAAGCGCTGATCGAAGAGAAAGCCAGGCATAGGCCGTCGCATGTTGTACCGCGTGTCCACACTCGTGGGCAGCAACGGCGGTAGCCGCAGCGTTGCGTCCATAATAAACCTCAGGGCTTAGATTCACGGTTTTGTTCATTGGATTATAATGGTCGCTCAATTGTCCTTCCACACAGTTCACCCGGACGTTGCCGATATTGTGGTCGGCCAACATCAATTCCGCAACCTCTTTCCCGGATAGATTTGCGGTGAGGGTAGTTTCGGAATATTTTTTGAACTTATTCTTCAACTTGCTGCTTACCACGTATCCAAGGATACCAAATACTACGATAATTAAAATTAGTAACATCTTTAATTTAGCTTTTAAATTTTATTTAAAGGATTTAACGCAAAGATTCCGCAATAGGTTCTTCTTTCGGCAAAGATTTAAAAAGCATCAAAATACTGATAATACCCAACACAATGATAGTAAACAATTGGGTTCCATGGACGATTACCGCAAAAATTTTCGCCTCGGTTTCCGATAAACCGTAGATAACCAGGATAAAAGCTACAAGCGCATGGAAGGTGCCGATCCCTCCCTGCACGGGCGCCACCATACCTATGCTGCCAAAGACCAGGACCATCAGGACCGATCCGGGGTTTAAGCCTGAAGTGCTGGAAACGCCAATGGCTACAAAATACATCATCAAAAAATAAATGACCCAGATAAGCAGGGAAGAGGCCCAAAATCCCAATTGGTTATTCACATAGCCGATACTTTTCAGTCCGCTGAGGAAATCACTGGCAAAATTTGCCAGCTTTTTTACCAGTCCCGCTTCCCGGTATTGGCGGAATATCAGAAATGCCAGCCCGGCGCCGAGGAAAAGCACACCTATTATATAAGGAAAATATCTGGCGAAAAGCGATCCCACGGATTCCAGCGAACCGGATGTCCCTAGCAAGGATAAAAAAACCTCTTTTTCAACGGCAAACGCAACAAAAACCATTAACACCAAAAATAACAGGTCCACGGTACGTTCAAGAATGACTGTTCCCAGGAGCTGGCCCATCTGGAGCCCGGCGGTTTTGGCAAGTACTCCACACCGCGCCACCTCTCCGGCACGCGGCACAAGCAGATTGGCCAGGTAACCGGTCATCAATGCCCAAAAGACCTTTAGCGTATTGACGTTCTTTTTTTCAGAAGCATTTATAAGCAGTTTCCATCGCCAAGCCCTAAGCCAATAAGCCCAGAGCGAGATGATGATGGATAAGGTGATCCAGAAGAAGGATGCCTGCCGCACCGCTGCCACCAGGCTTTCCGCATCCAGGTCTTTATAAAGGTACCAAAAAATTCCAACGGCCAGCAGTAATGGAAACAGGATCTGAAAATACTGCTTCGGTGAGCGCTTCAATATCAAATCAATTGATTATGTTCATCGGGAAAAATAACTATGGGTTTGTGGCTTTTGGCCGACTCAAAGTCCATGGAAGCATAGGATATAATAATTACCACGTCTCCCACCTGTGCTTTTCGGGCCGCGGGTCCGTTCAAACATACCTGCCCTGATCCCCGCTCTCCTTTGATTACATAGGTTTCCAGCCGCTCCCCGTTGTTCACGTTGACGATCTGCACCTTTTCGTTTTCCAGGATATTGGCTGCGTCCATAAGGTCCTCATCAATGGTGATGCTCCCCACATAGTGCAGTTCAGCCTGTGTAATCTTAACCCTGTGAATTTTTGACTTTAATATTTGGATATGCATTATTCCTAAACGGTAACGGTCATGTTGTCTATTAACCTGGTTTCTCCTACAAAGGCCGCGATACATATTGAACAGGAATCCTCAGGAGTGATTGAGGAAACCGTCTCCATCGTCTCTGATTTTACCAGTTCAACGTACTCCAGCTTTGCCCGGGGTTCTTCCAGGAATCTCCGGTTTATTTTTTCTTTAACTGCAAACCAGTTTGCCCCCTTTAATAGTTCATCTTTGGCATAAATCAGGCTGTTAAAAAGGATAAGGGCCGTGGAACGTTCCTCAGGGCTCAGCCTGGCATTGCGGGAAGAAAGAGCAAGACCATCCTCCGCCCTTCGGGTAGGCACGACGGTAATGTTGATGTCAAAGGACAAATCCTTGATCAAGCGCCGGACGATCGCCACCTGCTGCAGGTCTTTTTGACCAAAAAACACATGGGTGGGGTGGAGTATATGAAACAGTTTGGTGACAATAATGCCCACTCCGTTAAAATGTCCCGGGCGATGGGCGCCTTCCAGGCTGTCCCCCAATCCGGAAAATTCGAACTTGACCAGAGGTTTTTCGGGATAAATTTCCTCCACTTCGGGAACAAACACCAAATCCGGATTAAATTTCCGCAGTTTCTCCAGGTCATTATCGAGATTGCGCGGGTACTTTTCCAGGTCTGAAATGTCGTTGAACTGGGTGGGGTTTACAAAAATGGAGACCACCGTAATGTCAGAATCCGATTTGGATTTTGCCACTAAATCCAAATGGCCTTCGTGCAAGGCCCCCATTGTAGGTACCAATCCAACAGAATTT
>DATGOS010000351.1:0-5444 GCA_035305725.1 Cyclobacteriaceae bacterium | reverse complement strand
AGCGAGTTAAAGACCACCACATCATCCAAACGGTTCAGGAACTCGGGGCTAAACGCTTTCTTCAAGGCACTTTGGATGGTTGATTTCATTACCTCATCCATGTTTTCCTCTTTGGCCTTGGAAGCAAATCCGATACCCGCTCCAAAATCCTTGAGGTCTCTTACCCCGATGTTGGAGGTCATGATGATGATGGTGTTTCGGAAATCCACCCTTCTGCCGAGGCCGTCTGTAAGGACGCCGTCGTCCAATACCTGCAACAGGATATTAAACACATCAGGATGGGCCTTTTCGATCTCATCCAACAGGACCACAGAGTATGGCTTTCTTCTTACCTTTTCGGTAAGCTGTCCGCCTTCTTCGTATCCTACATAGCCCGGAGGCGCACCCACCAGCCTGGATACACTAAACTTCTCCATGTATTCAGACATGTCGATCCGGATCAGTGCATCATCCTTGTCAAACAGGTAGGAAGCCAGCATCTTGGCCAGTTCCGTTTTACCAACACCCGTTGGTCCGAGGAATACAAAGGAACCAATGGGTTTTTTGGGATCTTTAAGCCCCACCCGGGTTCTTTGAATTGCCTTGGTGAGTTTTTTGATCGCACTGTCCTGCCCCACGACCTTACCTTTAAGTTCCTCGCCCATGTTCAGCAACTTGACGCCTTCGTTTTGAGCGATTCGCTTGGCCGGAATACCGGTCATCATCGCAATCACCTCCGCCACGTTGTCTTCTTCGACCGTGTATCGACGGGTCTTGCTTTCTTCCTCCCACTTCGCTTTCGCGTTTTCCAGTTGCTCAAGCAATTTCTTCTCGCGGTCCCGAAGCTGGGCAGCCTCTTCATACTTTTGACTCTTGACCACCCTGTTTTTCTCCACCTTGATTTTTTCTACTTCTTCCTCAAGCTTGAGGATCTCGTCCGGCACGTGGATGTTGTTGATATGCACCCTTGCCCCGGCCTCGTCCAGGATATCTATGGCCTTGTCCGGCAGGAATCGGTCGGAAATATACCGGTCCGACAACTTCACACAGGCAACCAGGGCTTCCGGCGTATAGATCACGTTATGGTGATCTTCATACTTGTCTTTAATGTTGTTCAGGATCTGTACCGTTTCTTCGGGAGAGGTGGCATCCACCATCACCATCTGAAACCTTCTGGCCAAAGCCCCGTCCTTTTCGATGTACTGTCGGTATTCATCCAAGGTGGTAGCACCTATACATTGGATTTCACCCCTGGCCAACGCAGGCTTGAACATGTTGGAGGCATCCAGAGAGCCACTGGCTCCGCCGGCTCCGACGATGGTGTGCAACTCGTCAATGAAGAGGATCACGCTGGGTGATTTCTCCAGTTCACTCATTACCGCTTTCATCCTTTCCTCAAACTGTCCCCGATATTTGGTGCCTGCCACCAAAGAGGCAAGGTCCAGCGTTACTACCCGCTTGTTAAACAATACCCTTGAAACCTTCTTCTGGATAATCCTCAGGGCAAGTCCTTCCGCAATGGCAGTTTTACCTACGCCGGGTTCACCGATAAGGATAGGGTTGTTTTTCTTTCTTCTGGAAAGAATCTGCGCCACCCTTTCGATCTCCTTTTCCCTGCCTATGATGGGATCCAGTTTATCTTCCTCCGCCATCTTTGTAAGATCACGGCCGAAGTTGTCCAATACGGGAGTTCTGGATTTCTCCGTGCTTCCCTTGGCGCTACCGCTTCCGGCAGATCCAAACAGCTTGGAGCTTTCCTCGTCCGGATCGTCAGCCTCCGCACCGGAGCGGGGAGTCTGGTCGGTCTGAAATTCCAATATCTCTTTTACCGCATCGTAGGAAGTGTCGAATTTTTGTAGTATTTGGGTGGCGATGTTGTCTTCGTCCCGCAGGATGGACAACAGGAGATGTTCTGTGCCGATCAACTGGCTTTTGAATATCTTTGCCTCCAAATATGTGATTTTCAATACTTTTTCAGACTGTCGGGTAAGGGGGATATTAGCCAGATTCTTCACGTTATGGTTGGCGGTGCCTTTAACAGCACGTTCCACCGAATTTCTCAATTCATCCAATGGCACGCCAAGTTTTTTCAGAATGGAAACTGCAACACCCTCCCCTTCCCGGATCATTCCAAGAAGGAGGTGTTCCGTTCCTATATAATCATGCCCCAATCGCAACGCTTCTTCGCGGCTTAGGGAGATCACCTCCTTTACCCTATTTGAAAATTTTGCTTCCATTTATAACCTCTCTGTTTATTCCCTCTTTCGATTTATTATTAATGTTACCGATATTGTGTTAAAAACGCAATCCTTTTTAGGAATGTTCAATTTCTTTTTTTGATCTACTCAAAATAAACGTTGAACGGGGACCTTCGCAAAACAACAAATCGATCACGCTCAAGTTAGGTGCAAAGTTTACGCCAAATAATTGTGTATAAGGATATGGCGCATAGATGCTTCGGTCACTATAGGGTTGTCTGCTCTGAATCACCCCCCTGAGGTCCTTTTCATCAGTGTATTGCCGGTATTCCGGGGTCTCCTCCATTTTGACAGTCAGCCCTAAAAATTTAAGACATATTGTCAGTAAGCGTTTATTGAACTCGTACAAACCATTGATTTTCTGCTGATAAACCTTTTCCAACTCGGGATAAAGATATTCAAAATAAGGCGCTTTACCATATCCGCTCTTAATCCCCCGGAGATGGATTTTTCGCCAGGCCTGGGAATCATCTATTTTAACTTCGGTGTATTTCATCCTGGAATTACTCCGGATCACCGGTATACTCAGCGTCCCCACCTTGTTCGCAAGTTGGACATGTGCCCTGTTCCGGTAACTTTGTTTTTGATAATTTTCATGGGCTTCAATCCGTAACGTATCGAAATCCTTAATGGCCACAAAGAATTCAAGAGGCGGCAAATAAAACAAATCTGCCACCACCGCTGTTTCGCTCATATTCCGTATCTATTGCCAGATTGCCTGACCTTGTAAAGATACAATACCTAGATTATATCTTCAAGTTCTCCCAGGCCCTGGCGCACGATTTCGACTTCGTCGCCCGTGCAGTCAACAATCGTAGAGGCGACGTTGTTACCGTATCCCCCGTCGATGACCAAATCCACCAGGTCCCTGTATTTCTCAAAGATCAAGCCGGGATCGGTGCTGTATTCAATGACATCGTCCTCATCCCGGATGGAGGTGGTGAGGATTGGCTGGCCAAGCTCCCTGACCAGTGTCCGCGGAATGGAATGATCAGGCACCCGAATTCCCACGGTTTTCTTCTTGTTATTCAACAGTTTGGGAACATTGTTGTTGGCATGCAGGATAAATGTATAAGGACCCGGAAGGGCTTTTTTCATCATCTTGAACACCGGCGTTCCTATGGCCCTGGTGTAATCCGATATGTTGCTGAGATCATAGCAGATGAAGGAAAAATTCTGCTGTTGTGGCTTAACGCCCTTTATCCTGCAGACCCGCTCGATGGCCTTTTGGTTGGTAATGTCACATCCCATGCCATACACGGTGTCCGTGGGATAAATGATCACGCCCCCGTTCCTGAGAACATCCACCACCTGCTGGATTCTTTTCGGGTTGGGATTTTCCGGATAAATCTTTATCAATTCTGCCGACATATTGTAAGGGTTTAACTGTTCATGGTTTCTTTCGCTAAAAACATGCCATTCAGGACATGCGTCAGGAGCTGGAGGGTTGGGGGTTCATCTGCTAAGCTGGCTATGCAAGCCGATAGCCAGTGGCGTATGCCTGTTTTGCCTGGCTGAAGTGTCATAGGGGCCATGGCCACAGTGTATTTTGGCGGTAAAAACTTTAAAAACTGAAGTATATTACAATCCCAATTAAGCCATTTTTGGTGAGATTTGCTATCCCTTCGGGAAAAAGGATGCCCCGTTACTGAAATTTTAGCTAATTTTGCTGGTGCAATTTGACTAGTCGCCCTTTATGATTTCAAATAAGAGAAGAAAGTACATCCTGGTCGGTATTATAACCTTTTCTGTGCTGCTCTCCTCCTTCTCCTACTATCTTTATCAGGCGTTCTTCACGCCCAACGTATTGGTTGAGGACGAAGAAGTTGCCTACCTGCACATCCCCGGGGGCGCAGCCTGGCCGCAGGTTTCAGACAGCCTTTTTCGGGGAGAACTGGTGAAGGACATGGTGAGTTTTAGCTTTGTCGCCAAGCTGATGGGCTATCAGGACAACATAAAGCCAGGCAGGTACAAGATCACCTCCGACATGAGCAACACCGCGCTGGTGCGTAGCCTGCGGTCGGGGGAACAGGCACCCCTTTCCCTGACCTTTAACAATATCCGTACGCCGGAGGAACTGGCGGAAAAAATCACCCGAAACCTGGAGATTGACCAGCAGGATTTTTATCCCCTCCTGAAGGACAGTGCCTATATCGCCAAATTCGGCTTTAACCAGGAAAATATATTAAGCATGTTCATCCCCAATACTTATGAAGTGTATTGGAACACTTCCGCCGTGGATCTTTTTGACCGTATGCACCGGGAGTATGAGCGGTTCTGGAACGGGGAGCGCAGGGCCAAAGCCGCCGCCCTGGGACTCGATCCCCAGGAGGTGTCCGTGATGGCCTCGATCGTCCAGGCAGAAACCGTCAAAACTGATGAACGGCCCAAAGTGGCAGGCGTTTACATCAACAGGCTGGAAATCAATATGCCCTTGCAGGCGGATCCCACGCTTGTATTTGCGGCCGGGGACTTTACGATAAAACGGGTTTTGAACGTCCACAAGGAAATTGACAGCCCCTATAACACCTACAAAAACACCGGACTTCCCCCGGGGCCCATCAACCTCCCGGAAATTTCCGCGCTTGACGCGGTGCTGAATTACCAGGAACATGACTATCTTTACTTTTGTGCGAAGGATGATTTCTCCGGTTACCATGCCTTTGCCACCAACCTGAGGGACCATTTGAACAATGCCAGAAGGTACAGCCGGGCCTTGAACGCCGCGGGAATTTATTAAAATCGCATGTTTATAGCCGAACACAGTATTCGGGTACGCTACGCCGAAACCGACCAGATGGGTTATGTGTACTATGGCAACTATGCCATGTATTACGAAGTCGGACGGGTGGAGGCCCTGAGAAGCGCCGGGTTTTCCTACAGGCGTATGGAAGAGGAGGGAATCATGATGCCCGTTTTGGAAAACCACAGCAGGTTCCTGAAGCCGGGAAAATATGATGAACTGCTGACAGTCAGGACGATGATCCGGGAGATGCCTGGCATCAGGATCAAATTCAATTATGAAGTGATTAACGAGCAGGGGGAGCTGATCAACGAGGGGGAAACGGTGCTGGCCTTCCTGAAAACCGAAACCCACAGACCCTGTCGGCCGCCCGCTCACCTGATGGAATTACTGAAACCTTATTTTAATTGAAGGAAAGGATCAGCCGCTTTTTGGAAAAGCTGGAACAACAGGCCAAAAAGTTA
>DATGOS010000350.1:0-2314 GCA_035305725.1 Cyclobacteriaceae bacterium | reverse complement strand
AAACCTTTTCATATATCCGGCTTGAAACGCCCCGGGATAATCCAAAGCCTGGGTCCAGGGCGTTCTCGCCTGGGAAACGGGCGTTCTGCCCGGCAGCCACATCTGCCAAATATTATGGTTTCCGTAGGTGTGGCCACATCCGCCTGCCAATACTGACCAATAACCCGCCCTCCTGCTGTCAAATTCATCAAACCAGCCTTGATCCGCCTTCCAGTTGATCGGGTGGTCCTCATAATTGGGCTCGGCATCCAGTACAGGCTTGGTGGGGCTAAGTTGATATAGTTTGGCAGTCGCGAGATAATTCGGGTTGTCCTTTTTTCCGTGTCCGGATTGAAACATGTTGAAGTCCAGCCATTCATCCTCATGAAACCAGGTCGCGGAGTTGTTGCCTCCCTGCGGATGCATGGTGATCAGTTGCCGGTCTCCGACCTCCTCCCGGATGCCTGCGGCCATCCTCCGGATAATTTCTATGTCTTCTTCATCCTCGGGATTCCGGTCTCCACCCAAGATCCAGACCACCGCCTTATTCTTGTACCGATTGCCCAGGTATTTTCCATAGGCATAGGCATTGGAACGGGTAAAGATTTCCGGACCCACTCCCCATTTTTTATTAAACTTGTCGCCCCAGGTCGGCAACATGCCGATGAACATGCCTAAATCGTTGGCCTGGCTGACTATATAATCCACGTGCTTAAAATAAGCCTCATTGGGTTGGCTGGGATCATTGTTGATCAGTGGCTTTTCGCCGAGACTGTTTGCCTCATTCAGGCCTTCGAGTTCGGCCAATACCACCGCCTGGATAAGATTAAAGCCTTTTTGTGCGCGGTTTCTCAGGTATAGGTCAGCTTCTTCCTTATCGGTCCTGTGAAACAGTTCCCAGGCGGTGTCCCCCAGCCAAAAGAAAGGATCCCCATTTTGGTAGACGATGAAGCGGTTATCTTTGCTGATTTTGAGGTTTTGGACGGATTGCGGGATGGCGTTGCCGTGCAGAAAGACAAAACAAACCAAAATCAATAAATTCTTCATAGGTACAATGGGTTAAATAGCTTGGCGGAAATTGTTATGAATGACTGCCCAGAGGCTGCCCGAACGGCCAACCAACCGGAAGCGACAGCCGGAGTTGATAAAAATATTGGGGGTATCGGCATAAAATTTATAAAATCGGTGCAATAATTGTATTGATACCGTTCAAATATAACCTTTTTTATGGTACAGCTAGAGAAAACAGTAGAATTAGCTTTGGAAAAGCTTGAGAAACTGAAAGGCAATGAACAGTTGGCTTCAGAACTGAAATGGTGCCTGGAAAGCTACAGGGCTGACCAAAATCCAGTAGGTTTAATTGAAAAGTGCAGGGTGGCGCTGGAGTTGTTGAAAGACCAGCGGGAGAAAAACAGCAGATTGGTTTCTAAAAAATTAATCGCTGACCTGGAAAAAGTCAGTTATTCCTAAAAAAGAAAGCCGGTGTAAATGACCGGCTTTCGTTTATGGTTTACATGTGTTGGATTATTCCGCCACAACCGTAAATTTCACGTTGGTCTTGACTTCTCTGTGGAGGTCAACTTCCGCCTCATACTCTCCGGCGCCAACCACAGGGGTGTTGATGGAAATTTTCTTCCTGTCTACCTGCACGCCTTTATTGGCCATGGCATCGGAAATCTGCAAAGTCGTTACTTTACCGAAAATCTTCCCGGATTCTCCAATTTTTGCCTTAATTTCAAGCGAAAGGGCCTCAATTTCCGCGGCCAGTGCTTCTGCTTCGGTTTTGGCTTTTTCAGCTTTATGGGCAGCCTGCTTGATGTTCTCTTCCAGGATACGTCGGTTGGATTTGGTAGCCAATACGGCATAGCCCTGGGGAATCAGGTAATTTCGTCCATATCCCGGCTTCACGGGCACCAGGTCGTTCTTATATCCCAGGCCTTTTATGTCTGTTTTTAAAATAACTTCCATGTCTTTTTAATTTTTTGGTGATGAATTGACAGGTAGGACTACTTCAACCCGTCGGTCACATACGGCAACAGGGCCAAGTGTCGCGCCTTCTTGATGGCGGTGGCTACTTTTCGCTGGAATTTGGCGGAGTTGCCGGTCAGCCTTCTGGGGAGTATCTTTCCCTGCTCGTTTACAAATTTCAACAAAAAATTGGGATCTTTGTAGTCGATATACTTGATGCCGTGTCTTTTGAAGCGGCAATATTTTTTCCTGTTTTCGCCTCTGTTGATGGGTTCGTTTTTGAGTGTCATTTGGCTACCTCCTCTTTAACTTCTGATTTTTTGTTGAATTCACCTTTTCTCCTTCTTTCCGCATATACTACGGCGTG
>DATGOS010000349.1:0-2948 GCA_035305725.1 Cyclobacteriaceae bacterium | reverse complement strand
AAAGAGATCAGGTACCTGGCCGATGAGCTGAAAAAGGCAAAAGTTGTAAAAGAGGATAAGATAGGAGCGGACATTGTCCGTTTGAATTCCACCGTGCAAATTGAGGACACGGTAAACAACAATGTGATGGATTTTCAGATTGTCCTGCCCTCCCAGGCTAACCTGAAAGAGAAAAAAATATCTATATTAGCGCCCATTGGAATAGCCTTGATCGGATTTAAGAAAAACCAGGTGGTGGAATGGAACATGCCTGCCGGCAAGAAGACCATGAAAATTGTGGAGGTCGTCAATGCCGGCAATTTGGTCAAGGAAAACAAATAAGGCAACAGTAGTTATGTTATGCAAATTTTTGGTCTAAGAAAAGGGAACGACATTGCCATTGATCTTGGCAACAGCAATACGGTATTGGCCAACATTGACCGTTCCCTTTCCCATCCCTCGTTGGTGGTATTAAGCAAAAAAGACAATACATTAAAGGCGGTGGGTACCCAGGCCTTCGAAATGCTCGGGAAGGTCCAGGAAAACCTGAAAGTGGTCAAGCCAATGAAGGAGGGTTTGATTGCGGATTTCAATTCGACCAAAGAGATGCTGAAGGCTATGGTGGCCCTTTCCTATCCGAAAAGCAACATTTTATCGGGGATCGACCACCTGGTTGCGGGCGTGCCCTTTGCCTCCAACGAGGTAGAGCGCCGGGCGCTTCGGGACGCGTTGGAGCAGTTCAAAGCCTCCAAAACCTTTCTGATCTATGAACCCATTGCCGCGGCACTGGGGATAGGACTGGACATTACTGAGCCTGACGGAAAGTTTGTGGTGGACATCGGCGGCGGCATCACCGAAGCCGTGGTGATTTCGCTTTCCGGGATTGTAAACCACCAGGCGATTCGTGTCGCGGGCGAACGCTTTGATGAAGATATTTTATTGCACATAAAAAAAGAATATAACATCGACATAGGCAGTAATATGGCGGAACAGGTGAAGATCCGTGTCGGCGCCGCCACAGGCCAGCTAGACGATCCTCCTCCCCCTTTTGATTTGGTTGGCAAAGACTGCCTGAACGGAATCCCGAAACGGATCACTTTGGATCATGGGGAAATTGCCCATGTGCTGGACCGTTCTGTCTTGCAGATTGAACAGGCCATTATCCAGGCCCTGGAAGACTGCCCGCCGGAGCTGGCGGGGGATATTTATGCCAACGGCATTCATCTGACCGGCGGCGGCTCCCTTTTGCGGGGCTTAAAGGAAAGGATTGTGGAGAAGCTACGGATTCCCGTTCACCAGGATGCGGAGGCGCTGTGTTCGGTGGCCCGGGGAATGATGCGGGTACTGCGGGAGCCGGGGCAGTTCCAGACGGTATTGTTTAAGTAAGGCTGGCGCCATAGCAACTGGTCTGGGTAAAAAATATTGTAATAAATTAGTAAAGCGATATTTTTTAAAACTGGAATAAATTCCTACTTTTGCATCCTTATGATTCTGGAGCGGGGGAATTTAAACTAAAATTCGGGGTGTAGCGTAGTCATCGCGTCCCGATGGATCGGGAAGGTCGCAGACTCGACTGCTGTGAAAGAAAAAGGAATCGGAAAAGTCCGGTTAATAAGATTAATATAGATAATAAAACTCGGGGTGTAGCGTAGTCCGGTCATCGCGCCTGCTTTGGGAGCAGGAGGTCGCAGGTTCGAATCCTGCCACCCCGACGAAAAGTCTAATTAGCCACTGGAACTTTCAGTGGCTTTTTTTATAGCCACCTAGCGTAATCAGGGAACCGCATCCCGACCGGGTCGGGAAGGTCGCAGGTTCGAATCCTGCCACTCCCACAGAATCCCTGTTAATCCGCTGATAATCAATGGGTTTTTCTTTTTCACGGACAGATTTCGGAAAGATTTTTGGTTATTTTCTTGGTCTTCTAAAGTAAGTTAAGGAGGGACAAATTTTTTGAAAACTCAAAAAGTATATTTTAGGATCAAGCGAGATTACTGGGAGAAGCAGAAATTTTACTCCAAAGCCGCATGCTAAAAGCGCAGAAACCGCTATAATTTCTTAACGGCTTTGCTGTTCATAGAGTTTTCTTCTTCGCCTGTCAACCGGAAAGCAGGCGTGACGATCAATTTTATTGAAAAGCGATTAAATGAAAAGGCTTGTCTCACCTGGAGCAAGATGCTTTTTCTCTTTTTCTTCTTCCTGACCTTTGTAGCTATTACGCCACAGCTTGTATTATTGATTTTCCCCGCGAGCGTTTCTGAATTTTGAACTGAAACCAATCAATATTGTTCGCTGTACCAAAACTTAAAGATATTAGTAAAATGCAGGAGATCTTTCAAAAAATAAATTGGAGATAAGTTGGGTTTGCGAGCACCAGGGACTAAATGGTCTGCTATTAATTTTTAAATCTAAACTAATATTGTAAAAAATTGCTTGTTAATAAGAGCCGCAGCCACTAGCGGGCACAATAGCATCCATCCCTTCACGCAGCTAAAATAATTATGACCCATTTTGGAAGAAATGAGTCTTCACTTATTCCTAAAGTATATGAACATGAAAATCGCCTATGTATCCACTTATCCACCAAGAGAATGCGGACTTGCCACCTTTAACCATAACCTGATTAAAGCCATTAATTCCAATTTTGATAATCCTTCTTCAATGGAGACTTCTGTGGTGGTAGCCATTAATGATTCAGATAATTTACATCATTATGAATATCCCAAGGAGGTAAAGTTTGTCGTCAGGCAAAATGAAACCACAGATTATCTGGACGCTGCTGACTTTATCAATGAAGGGCCATCGGACGCCTGCATTCTTCAACATGAATTTGGGATATTTGGCGGGGAAAACGGAATATACATTTTGCCATTTTTGAATCGGCTCAGCAAACCGCTTATTACCATATTACATACGGTATTAAAATCACCCACTTTTTTGCAACATTCCATTATCCGGGAAGTCGCCAAGCG
>DATGOS010000348.1:0-5587 GCA_035305725.1 Cyclobacteriaceae bacterium | reverse complement strand
TGGAAGGATTCATGTAGGGGCTGTTTCTGGTATATACCCTTAACAAATAGTTGTCCGAACCGAGATTTTCCGGAATCTCAAGATAGCCTTCCCCCGCTCCCTTCACCAATCCTGTCATCGCCTGTTTTACAGGATTGCCTTCCCTGTCCAGCAATTCCATATAGGCGATCACAGAGGGACTGGCCTGGCCTTGAATTTTAACCTGGATGGCCATCCATACATCGTCACCGGCAAGCAGGACATGATCCGACAGATGTACAAATACCTCTTCAGAAAGCTCCGGTTCCCTGTCCGCATACCCCTGGCTCCAACTGATGTTTGAAACCAACAGACAACCCAGGCAAACCAAGGCTAATGTCGCTTCTTTAATTGCTGTCTTTTTACGGATCATAATTAGGGGATCAATCTATCCAAAAATCAGGTTTTTGCAAGAAACCGCCTCTTGCGGTACAATCGGCACACTCGGTCGTGGAAATTAAAAAACCGGGGCATACAGGTGCCCCACAATTTGGGATTAAGGGCACATAAAATCGTTCCCAATAAATATTCGGATATTCTTTGGCCGGCACATCAAAAATTTGGCACCTGATGTATTCCGGTATCAGGGTCCTCCAGGGTTCTACCTCGCTCTTGTTGATAAAAATCCGTTTGACGGCCGATTTCCCGGCACTGATGTGGCCTATTACCGGTTCTTCAGGGTTGTTAGTGTTGTACAGGTTGCTGGAGACCAAGGATGGCAATGGGCTAAAAATGCCTCCAATGTCGTCTGAATTTTTCCTGATGGCCTCCCAGAAAATAAAGGCCTCCCTGTTGATGGCCTTTTGCTTCACAAACAGACTATACCGTTCCCCGAGTTTTTCCGACCGGTCCGCGATCTGCAACAATTCCTTCTGATAAATATGGTCATTTTGATACCCTTCGGAGGAAGCGAGGATGATCCGTTTTGAATTATTGGACTTCCAACATTTATAAGCATGCTCCTCCTCCTTTAGGAGTATCATTTGGTTGGTGTTGCGTTCATACCTGTAATAGGCTCTATAGGCAGAACGGTAGGCCCAGGTCTCTTCGAAGTCCCAGATGAAATATCTTGCGTCTTCATTTCCAAGGGTACTTGCATAAATGATGACACCCTCTTCGTTTTTTTCAAAGTCTACTTCCTGGATTTCCGGGGTGATGATAGGGGTAATCCATTCAGACCAATACTCCCCGGCTTCGGTACTGATCCGTAACATGTATTTCTGATCTTCCGGAATATGGTCCTTCAGGCTGTAAATTCCATTGCCCAAATGATTTAACAGCCAGGATGATCCGCCTTCGCTTTCAATGTTGACTGCGGCCGATAAAACAGGAGACAGTGATGCCGAATCGTACACCGGATTCGTTCTTCCCAATGAAATGGATGTCTCCCCTCCACCGACTTCGATATATCCTTCCACCACCAGTATATTATGGTCCAAACTTGAAACCTCCGGTTCAAACACCTCCCTGCAGGCCCAACAAAAAAACATCAGCGCAAAAAATTGAAGACTTAGCAGACTCAAATTTTTCATCATCCTCAAAATCTAAAATTATATGTAATAAATGGAATGGGACGGGCAAAAATCGACAGTTGGTATCCCTGAAGAATTCCGTTGACAGGGGTAAAGTATACGGAATAAGGATTGCTTCTGCCCAGGACATTGTACACGCCCAGGGACCAGGACGCATGGGCCAGCTTTCTTACTTTATGGCTGCCCTCTATATTGATAGAGAAATCGACCCTGAAATAATGCGGAATTCTATAGGCATTGCGGCCGGAATAAAACACCCTGTCCGCACCCCCGTATTCAAACTTTGCAATAGGTAAGGTGATGGGTCTTCCGGTACTGTAATTGGTGTTTAATGAAGTGTTTATCCTTTTGGACAGCTCATAGTTGGCGACCACCATGATGTCATGGGGCTGATCAAAATTGCTTCGGTAATATTTCCCCCGGTTGATTTTTTCCCCAACCTCTGAGGAGGCGCTGCGCAGGAGTGATCTGGAATAGGTATAGCTGATCCACCCATTAAGCTTCCCTTCTGTTTTTTTGGCCATCAATTCCACCCCATAGGTCTTCCCTTCGGTATTTATGATGGCCTGTTCTACAGCCTCATTTAAGATCAGGGTGGCACCGCTACGGAAATCCATCAGGTCCATTAACCTCCGTCCATAGACTTCTATGGAGGTTTCCACGGTATTGTTTTTGAAATTTTTAAAGTAGCCGATGGCCAGTTGATCACCTGTTTGTGGCGCCACATGCGGGTCGCTGAGTTTCCAGGTGTCCGTGGGGGAGATGGCCGAAGTGTTGGTCAGCATGTGGATGTGCTGACGCATGGTATTGTAGCCCAACTTGACCGATGTGACATTGTCGAAGGAATACCTTGCCGACAGCCTGACTTCAGGTCCATGCTCGGTATGGATGATGTCTCCCTCCCCGTAGCTTTTCCGGCCTATAAGCGTGGATTCGCTTTTGATCACACCCAATGGGTATTGATTGACGCTGTTGGGCCCCAGAAAATTGTATAGGGCATACCGAAGGCCATAACTGACCGTCAGGGACGGGTTGATCTCGTATTCATCCCCGAAATAGATGGCGGTTTCCAGGGCTCTTTCCCTGCCGACCACTTTCCTGATCACAATGGATTCCTCACCTGAAGGAAGCAGGGTACCGGGAGACAGGTTATAGTACACATTGTCCATTCCAAAAGTAAACCTGTGCCGGTCGTCTAGTTCATACACAAACTTCGTCCTAAAATGACTCTGGTTCATGGAGAAGCCAAAGGTGAATTCGTTCAGCGGATTTTGCTCTCCCAATATTTGAAAATTATAATGATCGTGTCCCGCTGTGATTTCGCTTTCCAGCCTTTCATTGTAAAAATGCACCCAGCTTAGGCTGATGTTCTGGTTTTCGTAGGAAAATGTAGTGTCGCTGTCCAACCTGAAACCGTCGCGGCTTGCATAGGTAAACAATTTGATTTCATTGTTTTCGTTGATTTTTTGCTTCAGGTTTAGATTGAAATCATAAAAAGACGCCCGGCTGTCACGGAATTCAGATTCCTCCTCCAACAGGCCAATCAGCCAGTTGGAATAGGTGGTTCTGCCGCCCAGGGCAAAGGTGGTTTTTTTGCCAATCGGTCCATGGAGGTATAGTCTGCTTGTCATCAGTCCCAGTCCCCCGCCTCCGGAAATCTTTTCCTCATCGCCAAACCGGACTTTCACATCCAGCACCGAGGACAGCCTGCCCCCAAACTGCACCGGAATGCCGGCTTTATAAAGATCCACGCTTTCCACCAGGTCAGGGTTAAAGGCCGAAAACAGGCCAAAAAGATGGGTGGGATTATATATGGTGGACTGGTTGAAGAGGATCAGGTTTTGATCGGCTGCGCCGCCGCGCACATTAAAGCCCACACTGGCTTCGCCCACCGTTTTCACGCCCGGGAGCGTCAGGATTCCTTTGATCACATCCACTTCACCCAGCACGGCGGGGACTTTTTTGAGCGACTGCACCGAAATGGAGGCCAATCCCATTTCCGGCCTTTCTATGTTCGCAGACTTTTTGGAAGTGACTACGACCTCGGACAGCGAGATGATGTTGTCATCCATCTCAATGTTCAGGGTGCCGTTTCCCATCAGGTTGATTTGCCGCTGCTCCTGATAGGCACCGAAACTCTGCACGATCAGGGTGTGCCGTCCCTTGGGAAGGCTAATGCTATACGCCCCGGATTCATCGGTAATCGCCCTTTCGTCCTGGCCCCTGGGATAAATAATGGCACCAATGATGGGTTCCCCGGAATCCACGCTTTGGACTTTGCCCGCTATTTTCGCATGGCTGCCTCCGCTACCCCGTCGGCCTATTTCCCAAAGCCGGTTTTTTGCAAAGACCCTTTCTTCCGGGTTTTCCCGGGAAACTTCATCTTCCTCCTCTGTGACCTCCGGGCGCAGGGTAAAATAGCCCGGAGACAGGTTCAACGTGAGCTTTTCATTTCGTGAGATAAAAATCCTGAACTGATGGTCGATGGCATATTGTAGGTCTGTTCCTGAAAAGATGTTGTCCAGTATCTGGCGTATTGTGTTTTCGAAAGCGGTGACATTGATTAGGAGGCTGTCCACCTCGTCATCTTTAAAATAAAACCGGTAATTACTTTTGTCCTCCACCATCCGCGCAAAGCGCTCGAAGGAGAGCCCTGAAAATACTCCGCTGATCTTTTCCTCCGGGACCGTCTGCGCGCCTGCAAAAAAAGACGACAAAAGGAAAATGAAAATTGGAACGTTCCGTAAAATACTATTCATGTCGTTTTTGATTGGCTAGTTCCACCATGATACTGAGGTACCTTTCGGGATTTTTCCTGTATTTCACCTTTTCTCCATTTAAAAAATCATTGAGCGCTTTTTTACGAAGACCCAGTTGTTCAAAGGCATCTTTGCGTTTATCAACTGGAATCAATTCACCGCCAATCTCCAAAAAATACCTTTGGCGGTCCGTGTACCGGTCGTCGGTCTGGAAGGCGACAGCGGCCTTCTTGTTGAATTCTTTCCAGTGTTTGCAGTACAGACTGATCTTGTCATTGATGACTTGTCGGTAAAAGCCGTTTTTATGGTTGAAATAGCTGGGTGCATTTTCTTTCTTCACAAAGACGGACCCGTCGGATAAAATGAATCGGGTTATTTTTAAAGGATTGAGCGTGATCATTTGCCGGTGAATCGGGGTAATGGTAACCAAAAAGTCCCCCCAGACGTCATACTGCAGGGGCAATCCCCGAAATTCAAAGCCGCTGATGATTAAATCGCCTTCCTCGAAACCGTTGTCTTTGTAAAAAGGTGATTCTTTTATGGTCCTATGGGGATAGGTGTAATGCCCGCCCGTGTGCAGGTCCGGAAAATGGACTATAACCCTTCCATAGGAAGATAAAAATGGACCCTTCGATTCCGCTGTCTGACCAGATACGGAAACCGGGCAGGAGGCTACAAAAAACAGTGCAAAAATTAATTTCATCATAGGTCCTCAAAAATCCATTTTAATCCAAACGCAGAAATTGGCCACAATGTAACAACCAACAGGGAAATGTTTACAAAAAAATTTTTTATATAAAGAAAAACCCTGCTAAGGAACACGTAAAAGTGTAAGTATCCAGAATAAATGTTATGAAAAATCTCCCATAAATTATTATTTCAGCAAGAAAGGTGTTTTGGAAATACCCCCTCCACTTGAATGTGGACTGAAGTCCCCCCGGAACAGGCTAAAGTTCCAGCCTGTTCATTTTTTTCGGTTTCTTTTCCGACGTCCTCTTCCCTGTTCCTCCCCGGGCTTTATTTTTTCCGGATCAATATTATACCGGTCCAAAAGCTGCTCGCGGGAATCTCTTTCCACATGATGCTTTTCCGGTTCTCCGATCAGGAAACTGACGGGGTTGAAGGTCGGGCTCTTTTGCAACAAAATTTTGATGGAGGCCACCAAGGGAAGCGCAAGGATCAACCCGGCCAGTCCAAACAGCATGCCGCCCAACAACAGGGAAATGATGGCCACCAAAGGGTTCAGGCTTACCTTTCCCCCCACAATGTTAGGCGTAA
>DATGOS010000347.1:0-4022 GCA_035305725.1 Cyclobacteriaceae bacterium | reverse complement strand
GCAATTCGGAACGGAAGACCAGGGATGGGTCGCCCACTTTCTTATTCAGGCAATTAAAGACCAGCCCATTCACATTTACGGAAACGGAAAGCAGGTTAGGGATATATTGTATGTCGGCGATTTGCTGAAGGCCTTCCAATTTCTATAGAAAAAGGTCTGGATCAGCTCTTCCAATGGCTTCAAACCCAACATAGGCCATACAAAAACGGAAAAAATTTAAGCGATAAGGTTTTAAATGAATACATCTCAACAAGCACAAGGATTAAAACAGGAGAAAACTGAAAAATTGATTTTTAGCACGGCGGTTATTGACAAACCCCGCACTGTAAAATTTATTGAAACCGCAATAACAGCGTGCGGAGACAGAGAACTGATTGTCAAAATGGAGGGAGTGGGCTTATGCGCCTCGAATATTCCGGTTTGGGAAGGCCGGGATTGGTTTCACTACCCGCTCGACCCCGGCCTACCAGGACACGAAGGTTGGGGATACATTGCAAACAAAGGGGCACTGGCCAAAGAATTTGAAGTTGGACGGCGTGTAGCCCTGCTGCAAAATAACTGCTTTGCCGAATTTGTTAGGGTATCCGCTGACAATGCGGTGCCATTGCCTTCCTTTCTGGACCATATCCCTTTTCCCGGCGAGGCTTTGGGCTGTCTTATGAACATTTTCAACCGGGCGGACATCCGAAAGGACCATACCGTCGCCATCATAGGCTTGGGATTCCTCGGTCTCGGACTCATTCAGCTTTGTAAGCAACGCGGTGCGAAAGTGGTGGCTTTGTCCCGCCGGGATGCCTCACTTCAAATGGCTGCCCCTGATGCGGATTTGTGCGTGAAACTGGAAGATCACTACCAGGTCCTGCGTACCCTTGAGGCATTTACCGATGGAAAGGGCTGTGAACGTGTTATTGAATGTACCGGAAAGCAATGGCCGCTTGACATCGCTACGGAAATCATAGGAGAATACGGCAAACTGATTATCGCCGGTTATCACCAGGATGGTTTGAGGTCGGTGAACATGCAACAATGGAACTGGAAGGCCATTGACGTGATCAATGCCCACGAACGGGATCCTGAAAAATACAAATCGGGCATCCAATCCGCCATTGAGGCGACACAGTCGGGTTTGTTGAAGCCCATGGACTTGATTAGCCATCAGTACACCTTTCAAGACTTGGCCGAAGCTTTGGAGACACTTGCGCAGTGTCCGGACGGTTTTGTGAAAGGTTTTATAAAGTTTTAAAGATGAAAAAATAAAGAATGATTGCAACTCAAAAGGACGCATTACCCAAACTGGGATTTTTAGGCGTGGGATGGATTGGAAAACACCGGATGACATCGCTGGCTTCCAGTGATCTCTCGGACGAAATATCAATTTTTGATCCTTCCGGGCCGGCCCTTCAGGAAGCGCTGAAAGCGGTACCCTCGGCCCAGGTATGTGGCGATTACCCCAGCCTTCTCCGAAAAGACGTTGACGGAGTGGTGATTGCCTCACCCAGTGCTTTACATGCCAAACAGGCCATGGAAGCATTGGAACACGGGAAGGCGGTATTTTGTCAGAAGCCCCTGGGAAGGAATCTGGCGGAAACGAAAGCAGTAGTCAATTTGGCGCAAAAAAACAACCTGCTCCTGGCTGTAGATTATTCCTACCGGTACTGCGCGGGCATTGCAGCCATTAAAGAACTGATTGAAAAAGAAAAGTTAGGAAGAATATATGCTGTAGAGGCGGTCTTTCACAACGCCTACGGGCCGGATAAGGACTGGTTTTATGACCAGAACCTATCCGGAGGTGGCTGTCTGATCGACCTGGGCTCCCATCTGACCGACCTGATTTCCTACCTTTTTCATCCCCCCTCCATTGAAGTCTGCTATGCCCAGCTTTTATCTAAGGGCAAACCGCTTCGGGGGCTTGGGGATAGGGTAGAGGATTTTGCGGAAGCCCAGCTCAAATCCTCCACCGGCATAAGCATCCGCCTTGCCTGTAGCTGGAAACTCTCGGTTGGAAAGGATGCGGATATTTACCTCAAAATCTTTGGTACGGAAGGGGGCGCCTGTTTTTATAATGTCAACGGGTCATTTTATGATTTTCAGACGGACTACTATACCCAAAACAGCTCCCAAACCCTCATCTCCCCGCCGGATGAATGGGGAGGGAGGGCGATACAGCAATGGGCAAAACAGCTTGCCGTCAGTAATACCTTCAATCCGGAAAATTTCGAGTTGATCAAGTCCTCCGCACTGCTGGAGGAGATCTATAAATATTCAGGCATATGAAAATATTAATGACTACGGATACTGCCGGCGGAGTTTGGCATTATGCGCTTGACCTGGCGGAAGGCCTTCTTAAAGAACAGGTCCAGGTGGTGCTTATTTCTATGGGCCCATCGCCCGTTCCTTCACAGATTGAACAGGTGAAAAAGAGGCAAAAAAGGGGGCTGCAATTTTACCACCGGTCCCTCAGGTTGGAATGGATGGAGGACCCCTGGGAGGATGTGGCCGTAGCCGCCGGGTGGATCAGGAAAATTTATGACAGGGAAAAACCTGACCTTTTACATTTCAACAACTATGCACATGTGGCAATGGGTTGGGAGGTACCGGTTTTGCTGACGGCTCATTCCTGTATGGGCTCATGGTGGCAGTCAGTTAAAAATGAACCCCTGCCACCTGCTTACGGCCAATATTTCCAGACGGTTAAAAACTCCTTTTTAGCTGCTGATGCCGTTGTGTTTCCATCTAATGCCCTTTTGGAGGCCTGCCAGGATATTTACGGCCAAATCAACAGCCCAAAGGTAATCTACAATGGCCTTTCCTTTACCAGGACTCCAGCAATTTCCGAATTCAGTTCAAAGATGCCCATCATATTTAGCATGGGACGCTTATGGGACGAGGCCAAAAATGTGGAGTTGTTGTTGCGTGCCGCACCTTATATTGGAGGTGAAATCTTTATCGCAGGGGAAAAGGGAAAAGACCTGGAATGTCCCAGGAATGTAAGGTATCTGGGCAAACTGACTAGAAAGCAAGTCTTCAATTGGCTGAAAATCAGCGCTATTTATGTGCTGCCAGTCAAATATGAACCGTTTGGCCTTTCCTTTTTGGAAGCGGCTTCTTTTCAGTGCGCACTGGTTGGCGGAAATATCCCATCCATGAAAGAAATATGGGGGGAGAGTATGACATATATAGACCCGGAAGACCCAAAAGACCTCGCAAAATCCTGTAATGAGCTGCTGCATAACCCCGATTTATGCAATCTGAAAGGGGAAGAGGCATATAGAAGGGGGAAGATATATTCACTGCAGAAAAAAAAGGAAAATTATCTGGAAACCTATACCGACTTGATGCATAAAATAACGGCACCAATATAAGTAGAAAGCAACCGCTGAAACGGATTCAGAGCAGCTTTAAGGTGCACAATGACAAACCTGAATATGAAAATCGTACTGTTTTACCATTCTTTGATTTCTGACTGGAACCACGGTAACGCCCATTTCCTCCGTGGAATCTGTGCTTCCCTGCAGAAATTGGGGCATGCGGTCACCGTGTATGAACCGGCGGGGGGCTGGAGCCTCAGTTCTTTAAAGGCAGACTACGGGGAAAAGGCCGTTGAAGATTTCAGCGCAAGTTTTCCCAGTTTAACTTCCAGTTTTTACGATCCAAAGAATTACCGGCTTACTGAGCTGATCAATGGCGCCGATCTGGTGATCGTCCATGAATGGAATGAGCCGGAACTGGTGCGTGAGATCGGGCTCCAAAAGCTGTCCCGGGATTTCACCCTCTTGTTTCATGATACCCATCACCGGGCGGTATCTGCCAGGGAGGAAATGAAAAAATACGCTTTGCAGCACTATGACGGGGTACTTGCCTTCGGTGAGGCACTGAGGGAGGTTTACCTTCGGGAAGGATGGCATGAAAAAGTTTGGACCTGGCATGAGGCGGCGGACATGGAAACTTACTACCCCAAAACAAACGGCGAGAAGGCAGGCGATCTCGTATGGGTAGGAAACTGGGGGGATGAGGAACGCACC
>DATGOS010000346.1:0-5219 GCA_035305725.1 Cyclobacteriaceae bacterium | reverse complement strand
TTTCGATCATGCCCATGACACCTATAATGCCATTTCCTGCGCCAGCGACGGCAAGATTTATTATATTCTGTCTTCGGAGTTAATTTCCCCGGGGGGACAGTTTTATGTTTATGATCCTGACAAAGATCAAATTTCCTTCATTGCTGATTTGACGGAAATCTGCGGCGAAAAGGGCTTAAATGCCATAGCGCAGGGCAAAAGCCACGCACGGTTTTACGAAAGTAAGGGAAAACTGTATTTTTCCACCCACGTCGGCTTTTATGAGCTGATCGACGGGATGGACCGTTTGCCAAAGAATCCGCCCGGTGGCTATAAAATTTACCCCGGAGGTCACTTTCTTAGTTATGATCTTGCCACTGGAGAAATAGAAGACCTTGCAAAGGCACCGGATGGCGAAGGTATAGTGTCCATGACTATGGATATGGAAAGGATGCAGCTTTACGGCATTACCTGGCCGACCGGCAATTTTATACATTTAGACCTGGAGAAGAACAAACTCCACAACCATGGTCCTGTATCCGGACGAGGTGAAGCTGGAACACCGGGAGATGATTTTCGCACCCTTTGTCGGTCCCTGTTGGTCGTTCCTGAAGACGGCCTGGTGTACTTTTCCATCGCTGAGGGGGACATTCTTAGTTATGATCCCGCTGCCCTCAGCCTGAAAAAGCTGGACGGGGTGGATTTGCGGCTGGATTATTTTGGCAAATATGACCATACCCGGCCGGGAACGATGGGGTACAACTGGAGAAAAATCTTTTGGTACCCGCCGGAAGGGCTAGCCTACGGAATTCACGGCAACTCAGGGTATCTTTTCAAATTTGACCCTAAGCAAAGAAGCGTAGAAATTGTGAGGCGGATCACCTCTGAACCTTCCCAGAAAAGCGGCATGTACGACCAGTTCAGCTATGGCTATTTGGGCTTCCAGTTGGCTCCGGACCAGGAGACCATCTACTACCTGACAGGCGGTCCTGTGTATGAGGATGGAAAGTTGGTCAAAGGGCTGGAACAGATCGCCAAGGGCGCGGCCCGGGGCATTGAAAACCTGCACCTGATCTCCTTCAACATCCCTCAGCAAAAATACACGGACCATGGGCCGGTATTCTATGCCGACGGGTCCAGACCCACTTATGTAAATTCCATCGCTGTTGGAAAAGACGATTATATCTACACCCTGGCGCGTTTTGAGCACAACGGCAAGACAATCCAGGATTTGGTTAAAATTCCCAAACCCCATCAATGACTACAAACGCTGAAGTGAATATGTCGATAAAATCCACAAAAACTAATAAAAACACCATGCCTAAAAATATTATTCTTTTGCTACTGATAATTTCTCTGGGTTTCTCCTGTGCCGAAAAACGGTACCCTGATCCATTGACACCTGAAGAGGCCCTGGAGCATTTTCAGCTGCACGAGGATTTTGAAATAGAGATTTTTGCCACCGAGCCCCATGTGATGGATCCTGTCTCTATGGTTTTTGATGAGGCGGGAAACATCTATGTCGTGGAAATGCCTGATTATCCCTACAAACCGGAGCCGGGAGAAGGTCAGGGAAAAATTAAATTGCTGAAAGATACCGACGGGGACGGGCGGATTGACGAAGCCACGGTCTTTGCTGAAAACCTCTCGGAGGCTACCAGCGTCCTCCCCTGGAAAGACGGGCTGCTGGTAACGGCCGCCCCGCATATCTATTATCTTGAAGACACCGACGGAGACGGCGTGTCCGATTCAAGGGAAGCTTTGTTTTCCGGATTTTTTGAAAACAACTCGGAGGCCCAGATCACCAACCTCAGATTTGGGGTAGACAACTGGATATATGCGGCCAATACCGGACAGCCGGGAGAGGTTACTTCCGCCCTAAAGCCGGATGCGCCCCCATTGTCCATGCGGGGTTCTGACTTCAGGTTTAGGCTTGACCGGAACGAATACGGGCTTACCACAGGCTCCGCGCAGTTCGGATTGACGCTGGATGATTTCGGGGACCGCTTCTTCACCCAAAACACCATACACATTCGCCACTCGGTGATTCCAAAACGGTATTTGAGCCGGCACGGGCATCTCCCGTCTACAAACGCCGTGACCAATATTTCTGATCACGACCTGATCATGTTTCAGGATACTCCCCCACCCTACTGGCGTGCTGAGCGCACCAGAAGGCGAAACGAAACTTACCAGGAGCAGAACCTTGACCGCGTCGAACATGCCGAGGATCATTTTACAGGTGCTTCGGGGGGAACAATTTATACGGGACATGCATTTCCTGATGGCTTCTATGGGAATATTTTCACCGGGGAAGTAGCCGGAAATCTTGTTCATCGCGATGTACTGAGCCACGATCCTGAAAATCCTACTTTTGTGGCCAGCCGTGCTCCGGAAGAACTGGACAAAGAATTTCTCTCCTCCACAGATCCCTGGTTCAGACCTTCTAATTTGACTTTGGGTCCCGACGGCTATTTGTATGTAATCGACATGTACAGGCAGCATATAGAAACCCCTGTATCCATACCCGAAGACCTTAAGGAAGACATGGACTTTCTGTACGGCATGGAACATGGGCGCATATACCGGATAAAGCCTAAGAATGAAACCACAAATACTGAAGTACCAAACTTCAGGGATGCTTCCTCTGCGGAATTAGTGGAACTGCTGGCACACCCCAACCAATGGTGGCGGCTTCAGGCACAAAGGTTGCTTTTGCAAAGGCAGGATACAGGCGTAATTCCGGCCGCCCAGGCGATGCTTGAAGAAAACGAGGATCCCCGGGCCAGGGTGCATGCGCTTTATGTCCTTGAAGGCTTGAACGCCCTTAACGCAGAAATTGTACGACAAGCGATGAAAGATCCGCATCCCGGTGTACGCAGACATGGGATCATGCTTTCGGAAAGTTTTCCGGAGTGTCTTCCCCAACTCCTGGAAAGTGCAGCGGACACCTCGGTGCGTGTAGCGTTTCAGGCCAGCCTGAGTTTGGGGGAATTTTCCGGGCCTGAGGTAACGGCTGCTTTGGTTGACTTGACGGAGAAATGGGGGCACAACTCCTGGTTTCAGATGTCCATTTTAAGTTCTGCGTCCGGTTCATCGCTGGAACTAATGCAGGAACTTGTCGACAACACGGCATTCTTTGAAGAAGCCGGAAAAGGGAATTTGTCTTTCCTTGAGGACTTCGGACATGTGGTGGGCTCCCGAAATCAGGAAAAAGAGGCAGCTTCCTTTTTAAACTTGCTTTCGAGCTCATTTGAAAACAAGCCGGACTGGCAAAAGGCAGGCTTCAACGGGCTGGTCAGGGGACTGGGCAGATCACTTCCTGACGGCGAAAAGGAAAAACTAAAGAGCCCGGAGGATTACTCAAAAATGGAGGTTGAGGCAGCAATGGAGGAATTAAGGAATATTGTGGGAAGCTAAAACTGAAAAATTGTCAAATATGATCAAGAACTCTAAATCCAGAAGGAAATTTATTCAAAAATGCCTGGCAGCCAATGCCTTCCTTTTTGGGGGAGGATGGATCATGAGTAGCTGTGGCTCCAAAAGTTCGGAAGAAACGGTAGACGAAACCATGGAGGAGGTGGTTTCCGGCGATCCTTGTGCGGATCTGTCCGGGCTGAGTGAAAGCGATCTGGCGCAGCGCGAGCAACTCGGTTATGTAAAAAAAACACCCATCCCGGAGGAATTCTGCGGCAACTGTCAACTGTATATTCCACCGAAAACGGATTCGGATTGCGGCGGCTGCATGTTGTTTAAAGGGCCGGTATATAAAGAGGCCTACTGCACCTACTGGGCTCCGCAGATTTAATCAGCAGCTACCGTTCATAATTATTGACAAACATGAAAAACCACCAATACCTTTTAACAGATCCCCGTGGGCTCCGATGGAAGCTACTCAAATGTTTTTTCTTTCTGCTGCTGTACCAGCCCTTATTCGGATTTCAGCAGCAGGGAGAATCCGGGGACCTGCGGATTGCCACCTTTGATGTAGATGCTTCACCACCCGTAGGAAGCCCGCTGGCGTATGATTCTACAGCCAATTCCTGGGATCTGGGCCTGCGGGCCAAAGGCATTGTATTAATGGGTGCCGGGCAGCCGGTGGTGTTGTGCGCGGTGGACTGGATCGGCATCGCCAATGAAAGCCAGGACGCTTTTAAATCTGCTTTGGCGGCAGCAGCCGGTACTGTGCCGGAAAGGGTAGCTGTTCACGCGCTGCACCAGCATGACGCACCGATTTCAGATATGGGTGCGGAGCAACTGTTGGTTCAGGCTGGTCTTGACCCCGCCGGATTCGAAAGCAGTTTTGACAGGGAAGTTATTCGCCGCCTGGAAGCCGCCGTCAAAAACGGGGTAAAAAATCCACAACCTGTTACCCATATCGGTCTTGGTGAGGCAGAAGTATACCAGGTAGCTTCCAACCGCCGTATTTTAGGTCCGGAGGGAAAGGTAATTTTTTCCCGCACTTCCGCCACAAGGGACTCTACCATTCGGGCAAAGCCGGAAGGGCTGATCGATCCGATGGTGCAACTGGTGAGTTTTTGGAACGGTGAGGAAGCCCTGGGTGTACTTAGCTATTATGCGGTCCACCCGCAGAGTTACTACCTGACAAAGGTAGCCAATCCGGATTTTCCCGGGGTCGCCAGATTTTTCCGGCAGTTGAACGTTCCGGATGCCCTGCATGTCCATTTCAACGGGGCAGGGGCAAACGTAACCGCGGGAAAATACAATGACGGTGCGCATGAAAACCGGCTGCTCCTGGCCGAGCGTCTTGCTGACGGCATGAAGAGGGCATGGGAATCGACGGAGCGGCATTCCGTATCTTCTGCCGACGTAAAATGGGCGATGGAACCTGTAGCGCTTCAGCCCAACGAAAAAATCAAGGAAATTGAAAGCCGCATGAAAACGGAGGGGTACCGATACCTCACCAACAACATGATAAAACTGGCTTACCTGCGGCGGTTTAATGCCGGAAAAAAGATCGATATTTCCTGTCTTTCTATCGGGCCCGCCCGAATTCTTCATTTGCCCGGTGAGCTTTTTGTGGAATACCAACTGGCGGCCAAGGCCGAAAGACCTGATTTGTTTGTAGCCATGGCAGCCTATGGAGATTACGGCCCTTTTTATATTGGAAATTCGGCTGCCTATGAACAGGATGGCTATGAGATTAATGTAAGCGGGGTCACCGCCGAAGCAGAGCCCGCCATCATGGGTGCTGTCCGTAAGCTCCTGAACGACGCTGA
>DATGOS010000345.1:0-4335 GCA_035305725.1 Cyclobacteriaceae bacterium | reverse complement strand
TATGCCCGCTGCCCGGCGTACCACGGTCATTTTCACTGATATGGACATGGGAGAGCAGGGGTGACACCACCCTGATCGCCTCTTTAAAATTTTTCTCCTCCATATTGGCATGGTGGGTGTCAAACATGGCCTTGACATGGGGATGGTCTACTTTATTTACCAGATGAACCAACTGGCCCATGGTATTGCACAAATAACATTCAAACCTGTTGACGGCTTCCGGTATCAGCATAATGCCCGCCTGGGCCGCATATTCACCGGCGGCATGCAGGACTTCCGCACTACGGTCGTACTCATCTTCGACAGGTGCCCGCCCGGCAAAAGTGGTAAAAGCGGAATGAAACGGTCCACAAATGTGCATGGACTGGAGTTCGTGGGAGCGGTCAATGCCCCATTTTAATTTTTCCAGTCCCTTTTCCCTCACCCGGGGAGAGGGATCTATGGGATTTTCCTCCGCGCCCAGCAAAATGACGCTTGCGACTTCCAAACCTAAGTCCGCGCAGTAATCACCGATACGTTTGTAAACCGCGTCATCCGGAGAACCCACAAAAAATTCCACACCGTCATACCCGATGTTTTTGAGCCGGTCCAATACGGGAAACAGTTCTTCCGACATTGCTGCGGACCAGGCCAATACATTAAAACCGATTTTGTTCATATGTTAGAAAATTGGAAAACTTGTGAGCGTCTGCTCATTTTTTCTTTAAGTATTGCAGTGCCGCATCCACACTTCCCTGGCTGACCAATAATGCCCTGGCCTCCTCATAATCATCAATTCCTGCAAAATCCATCAGGATATGCACGGCCCTGTCGGTAATCTTGTTGTTGATAAGTCTCACGTGCACCATTTTGTTGTCCATCACGCGGCCCAGCTGGATCATAACGGTAGTACTGATCATGTCAAACAGCATTTTCTGGGCAGTTCCGGATTTCATCCTGGTGCTGCCAGTGATAAATTCAGGCCCCGTAACTACTTCTATGGGAAAATCCGCCTGTGCGGCAATTGGGGAACCGGGATTGCTGACAATACAGCCTGTGGTAATCCCGTTTTTGCGGCATTTCTCCAGCGTGGACAATACAAAGGGAGTGGTGCCACTGGCCGAAATACCAACCACTATGTCTTGGGCGGAAATTTGATGGTCCTGGAGGGCTTCCCAACCCTCTTCTTCATCATCTTCCCGTTCCTCCAAAGCCTCGGCAAGACGGTCCACGCCCCCTGCCAGCACGGCTGTTATCCTGCCTTTTTCAATGCCATAGGTGGTGGGAAGTTCAATGACATCCAGTACGGACAGGCGCCCCCCGCTGCCCGCACCCACATAAAACATTCTTCCTCCTGCCTTCAGCCTGGCCACAATCGCCTTGATCAGGGCATTGACTTCCGGCAAGGCTTTTTTGATGGCCAGGGGTACAGTCTGGTCTTCCTGATTGATCAGGGCGGTAATTTCTTCAACCGATTTTTTTTCAAGATGGTTATGCCTGGAAGGCTGTTCGGTTATTTTCATTGAGGATAGTTTTTAACGTAAAGTTAGGCGGAAGCAATTTCTCCGGCATGTTTTTGGATTTTTTTTATGGCTTCTACAATCTGGTCCATATCCTGCCTTTCGCCCAACAGCATGGTTTGGGTAAACCAAACGGCCTGTTCTCCCGCCAATATGTCGTTTTGTGGGCATTGGTTCCGTTCAAGCCACTCCTGCATGGTTTTCCTGCCATAAATATTGAGGTAATGCCGGTCCTCCGCCAAGCCCCTTACATAAGCATCTTTATTCATGGTGCCATATCCGGAGGAGCAGGGAACACCCTCCGCCGCCATTGCCTTGAGGAACTGGCTCCTGTCCATCCCCGCAAAATGGTTTTTGTCGAAGCGAAACATATACAGGTGATAGGCACTGTCGGTGGTTCCCTCGTAAAGCTTTGCCGGACTGATTCCCGGAATTTGTTCCAACATGGAAGTCAGATACGCCGCGTTGGCACTCCTCCTTTTGCTCTGCGCTTCCAGCCGCGCCATCTGGGCCAATAATAGCCCTCCCTGAAATTCGGTCAGCCGGGCGTTGGTGGCACGGGTGCCGGATCCTGCCTGATAGGAAGCGGTACGGCCTCCCTGCCCCTGGTTGTGAAACCGGTAACAGGATTGGGCAAATTCCTCATCATTGGTGATGATGGCACCGCCCTCTCCGCAGTTCAGGTTTTTGGAAGACTGAAAACTAAAAGCCCCTGCTAAACCGAGACCACCGACCGGTTTGCCTTTCCAGGAAGCCAGATGCGCCTGGCAGGCATCTTCGATCAACGGGATATCCGCATCCCTGGCCACTTCCATGATGGTATCCATATCGGAAGGAGAACCTCCAATATGGACAGGCATAATCACTTTGGTCTGGGGAGTAATGGCCGGGGCGATTTTACTGGCATCAATCTGGAAAGTCTCAATATCGGTATCCACAAAAACGGGCAAGGCATAATTAAGCACCACCACGTTGTAAGTAGCCACAAAAGTATAAACGGGGATGATTACTTCATCGCCTGGGCCTATATCCAGCGCACCCAACAGGGTGTAAAGGGCGGTGGTCCCGCTGGAGACACCCAGGCAATGCCGGGTTCCGAATTTCTTTGCAAATGCCTGCTCAAAATCCGCAACAGTATCCCCGCTCAGCCGGCCCCAGTATTTGCTCCTTAACACTTCCACCAGAGCCTCCTCTTCCCTCTGACCAAAGACAGGCCATCCCGGAAATCCACCCGGATGAGCTCTGGGACCTCCCAATAATGCCGGTTTCACGTCCTGCGCAGCACCGATCTCAAAAGTCGGAAGGCCCGCGGCGATGCCTGTACCCGTGACAGACAATACGTTTATAAATTTTCTCCGATTCAATTTGCCGTTCATACCGTTCTAATTTTTTTGAAGAAAAATAAAGTTAATGAAAAAAACGTAAAAAAGACCGGTACACCAAACAGGTCAGGGCTGTTTTATGTCTATCTGAAATCAGCGGGCTTAAGTCCTCTCTTAAAGTTGTCAAAGCCAAACTTCGTGGGATGATATTCACCGACATAATCCACATTCATATCCTCCTTTACCTCGTTTTCCATCCCCAAACACCAAAAACTGGCATTGATGATCATCCTTCTTAGATCCCGGCTTTCGAGATCTTCGGATGCTCCCATTGTCGTACTGAAGATTTTGGAAGTCTTTCCGTCCTCCCCGGTATAGTTCAGGGTCCAGGCAATAGGCATAAGGGCCTTTTCCCACATAAGTTCTGCCTCGGGACTCATTCCCCGGGTAGACTGTCCATAGGCCAGTACATTGGCGGCGTCAGGTAAATTTTTGACGGTGTACACATCCGTCGGACCCCAGATATCTTTCACGCCACGTACAATGGGGTGGTCGTGTGCCTGGTTGATCCCGTCGATCAGTGCACGGGTACCTTCCTTGCCGTGGTGCCCATGATGGCTTACCCAGGTCTCCCCCAATACCTGCCTGCCAAATCCTCCCTCCCAACTTCCACCCTTGTGCTGCCAGCTGTATTTGGCATAGGAACTGTTTTTGTCGTCGCTGAAATTGAAGGCGTGGGTAGAGGTTCTCAACCCGATAATCGGTTTGCCGGAACGGACATAGGCATCAATATGCTTCATTTGACTGTCAGGCAGGTCCCTGAACCTCAAAAACATGATCATCAAATCGGCCGTGGCCAATTGTTCCAAACCTGGGATATTTTTTTGGTAATTAGGTGTGACTTCCCCCGTCTCCGGATCAATGGCAAACAACACGGTGCAGTTAAACCCATAGCGTTCCGACAGTATTTTGGCCAGCATGGGCAGCCCTTCCTCAGACCTGTATTCATCGTCCCCGCTGACTAACACAATGTTTTTCCCCTCCCCGGGCCCGGATTTTCCTGCATACTTTATCCATAGGTCAGACTCCTGTGCCTGGCAGGAAAGGGAGAACATGCCGACCCATATTAAACAGTACAACTTTTTATCCAGACAGAAGTATTTGATGATCGTAGGGCCTAATTGATTCCCGAGCATATGGATTTCTTTAACCATTGTAAAACACTTTGAAATTAAACAAGTATAAAAGATTACCAAAGTTTTGAACAGGAAAAAAACGAGTTACAACTACCTTTGATTGTAAACTTCCATAAAATGATGACCCATACCTATAATATACACGGCATGACCTGCAACGGATGCAGGTCTCATGTGGAGCAAACCCTTAAAAATGTAGACGGGGTACGTGATGTGCAAGTGGATTTGCAAAAAGCGGAGGCAACCGTTGAAATGGAATCCCACATCTCCCTGGAGAGGTTCCAGCAAGCCCTGGAAGAGGACGGCGGCGCCTATTCG
>DATGOS010000344.1:0-2305 GCA_035305725.1 Cyclobacteriaceae bacterium | reverse complement strand
CAACCGTAGTTGCATCCGTCCTGCACCTTAAGGAAAGTCCTGGTCCTGTCGTGGATGGAATAGGAATTGACAAAACTCCTGGCTTCCTGTATTTCTGAGACAAGTACCTTGGCCTCCTGGGCTTTGGCAAATCCGTCAAGCAACTCAATGAGCCGAAATTTTTCTGCGGCTCCCAACACCGCGTCCACGCCTTTTATCGAGGCGATTTCCTGAGGTTTGAGCTGTGCATAACAGCCAATAATCACCACATAGGAATCAGGGGAGACTTTTTTTGCCTCCCGGACGATTTTTTTACATTTTTTATCAGCATTCTCGGTTACTGAGCAGGTATTTATGATAAAAATGTCAGGGGAGTCGGCAAAATCCACTTTTTGATATCCCTGACGCTCAAACATCCTGCCTATGGTGGAGGTTTCGGAGAAATTCAGTTTACAACCCAGTGTATAAAATGCTACTTTTTTCAAGCCTTACGATGATGTGATATGCAATGCAAAGGTAAGGGTTAATCCGGAAGTTTTCAATTCTTCAATTATCGGGAGAAATGAAGGCTGACTGGGGCGTTACCGCTGGCATTTTTACCCTATTTTTTTACAAATACTGTAAATTTTAAATTTTCAGGATAAAAAAATACCCATGTTTATGGTTTTTTATGTTTCGACCTTTATTTTTGCTATCGTTTTATAACCTCAATTTACAAGATGGCAACTTTAAGAAAAAAAGCAATCATGATGGTGCAGGCCAGGGAAAGAATCTCCGTTCAGGCACCGTCCCCAAAAATTTCGGACTATTTTGGATCCCAGGTATTTGGATTAAAGGAAATGGAAGAATCCCTTGCCCCTTCTATTTTCAAAAGGGTAAGTATCGCCATTGACAAGGGAACCAAGATTGATGCATCAACCGCTGAAGAGGTGGCCACTGCCGTGAAAACCTGGGCACTGTCCAAGGGAGCCACCCACTATACCCATTGGTTTCAGCCCTTGACAGGCACTACCGCGGAAAAGCATGACACCTTTTTTAACGCACAGTCAGGCATGGAAAAGTTCAAAGGTTCTTCCCTGGTCCAGCAGGAGCCGGACGCCTCTTCTTTTCCCCATGGCGGCATCAGGACAACCTTCGAAGCCCGCGGGTATACGGCCTGGGACCCAAGCTCTCCCATCTTTATTTTTGACAATACCTTATGTATTCCGACCATTTTTGTATCCTTTACAGGCGAAGCCCTGGATTTTAAGACACCGCTGCTCAAGTCCATGGATGCGATAAACCTGGCGGCACTGGAGATTTGCCAGCTTTTTGACAGAAACGTGAAAAAGGTGTTGCCGTATTTGGGGATAGAACAGGAATATTTTGTAATTGACAAAGCGTTATATGCATGCAGGCCTGATCTGGTGATGGCCGGAAGGGCTGTTTTTGGCCACAACCCGGCCAGGGGGCAGCAACTGGAGGACCATTACTTTGGGTCCATTCCTGGTAGGGTGAAGGATTTTATGAAGCATTTTGAAATTGAGGCTTTAAAACTGGGCATCCCCATCTCCACCCGTCACAATGAAGTGGCTCCGGGACAGTTCGAAGTTGCCCCGCTTTACGAGGAAATGAACATGGCCACGGACCATAACCAGTTGCTGATGGATTTGATGAATAAGATCGGGGAGCAACATAACCTTAAAGTGCTGTTTCATGAGAAACCCTTTGCGGGACTTAACGGCAGCGGCAAGCACAATAACTGGTCGCTGATCACCGATACCGGCGTCAACCTGTTGCAGCCCAGCAATTCGGCCCGGGAAAACCTGCAGTTTCTCTGCTTCCTGGTGGCCACCATCAAGGGCGTATATGACCATGCCGATCTGCTGCGGGCAAGTATTTCCTCAGCGGGCAACGATTTCCGGCTGGGCGCCAACGAAGCCCCGCCCGCCATTATTTCTATTTTCCTCGGCTCCACGCTTTCCGATGTGTTGGATGAACTTGAAGAAAACGGAAACCTAAAGATCGAGAAAGGGGACAATATGTACCTGAAGCTGGGGATCAGCAAAATACCGGAAATCATCCTGGACAACACTGACAGGAACAGAACCTCCCCATTTGCCTTTACGGGTAATAAGTTCGAATTCAGGGCTGTGGGTTCCAGCGGTAACGTCGCTGGGCCTATGACCGCCCTCAACGTCATCGTGGCGGATGTGCTGACCGAAATGAAAATGGATATTGAAAAGGAGATCTCCTCAGGTAAGGAAAAGAAAATCGCCATCGTCAATGTGCTTAGGAAGTATATCAAGGAAAGCAAAAAAATCCGATTTGAAGGGGATGGCTATTC
>DATGOS010000343.1:0-3756 GCA_035305725.1 Cyclobacteriaceae bacterium | reverse complement strand
GTGGACATGGCCCCCATCAGTGCGGTATGGCCTGACTGATACCGGTGGAAAATATAATCATACATTTCGTCGCGCTCGTTCCAGGAAAAATCCACATCAAAATCCGGAGGGCTCTGGCGCTTGGGGTTCAAAAAGCGTTCAAAGTAAAGATCCAGCTGGATAGGGCACACATCGGTAATGCCCAGACAATAAGCAACGACGCTGTTAGCGCCGCTCCCACGGCCCACATAGTGGAAATCCCTTGATCGGGCATAGCGACAGATGTCATCGGTAATCAAAAAGTAGGAAGAAAAATCAAGGTTGTCGATGATCTCCAGTTCCCGGGTCACCCGTTCCCCTGCCGCTTTGTCCTTCGGGTCATACCTCCGGGTAAAGCCGTCCATGGCATATTTTTGGAGCAACTGCTTGTCATCATACCGGTTGCCGGTAAAAGTCTTTTTGTTTTTGGACTTCTTAAAAACAAAATCAAAGCTACACTGTCCCAGCAGCCGGTTGGTATTGGCGATCAGCTGCGGGCAATCCCTGTAATGTTTCATCAGCACCGTCCGGGGCAAAAACACCTCTTCCTTTGCGCCCGTCTGATCTGCCTGCAGCTGGGAGATAAGCAGGTTGTGGTCGATGGCCCGGAGCTGGGTGTGCAGTTTGAAATCCTCCGGATGAAAGGAAACTGGCTGAAGGACCACACAGCGTTCCCGGCAGACCGTGCTGTCCATCCGGAAGCGGTTGACATCAGCAGGCTGGACGCCCAGGTACTCGTTGTCCCGGAGTTCACCCCCATAGTGTCCATAAGGATAAATGACAAAAGCTTCCTTGAACTCAGGGGCACGGGAAGGAAGGGGGATATCTTTCCTGTTGACCCGGGTCATAAAGTCGTTAAGCTCCTTGAAGCCCCTTTCATTTTGGGCAATGCCGACATACAGCTGCCTGTCCCCGTTGCGGTACTCCATTCCTGCCAGGCCGTTCAGTCCCGCTGCCCTGCACTCCCTTATAAAGTCCAGGGAGGCGGTACTGTTATTGATATCCGTCAGCACGGCGGTATCATAGCCGTTTTCCAACATGCCGCTGATAAGCTGTTGGAGGCTTAAGGTCCCGTACCTTAAACTGTAATAACTGTGTAGGTTCAGTAACATTCGTGCTGTTTTTCTTTAGAGACTGATCCCCCTTATGACCGATCGCGTCCCAAACCTGATGCGGATCCTGTCCATGGCATGGGAAAGGTTGAGTTCCCGCATTGTATCATTGAAAAGGTCTGTCTGGTAATTCCCGGCCACCAGCCCGCTTAACTTCACCCCCACCAGCCTGATCAGCATCCTGCGGCTGTACAATCTGGTAAAAAGGTCCAGCACTTTTTCCGAAATGTCGCGTTCCGAACTGGTGTAGGGCAATCTCACCTGCTTGGAAAAGGTCTCGAAATTGGAATAGCGGATCTTCAGGGTAAGACAGGATGCCAACCGGCCGTTTTTTCTCAGCTCAAAGGCCAGTTCGTCCACCATCGTCAGTATGGTTTTCCGCAGTACCTGCATATCAATGGTATCCTGCTCAAAAGTCTGTTCCTTTCCGATACTTTTTTGTTCTGTATAGGGAGTGACGGGCGTCTCATCCAGGCCGTTGGCTTTTTTCCATATTGTAATGCCGTTGGCCCCGAATATCCGGTGCATGGCAGTAGGTTCCATCTGTTGAAGGGTGTATACCCGCGACACGCCCATATTGGCCAGCATGGTGTAGGTCTTGGCGCCTATCATGGGGATCTTCCGGATGGATAAAGGTGCCAGGAAAGGTTTTTCTTCTCCCGACAGTACCTGCTTTTCCCCACAGGGCTTGGCCTCTCCGGTGGCAATTTTGGAAACGGTCTTGTTGACGGACTGGCCAAAGGAAATGGGCAGCCCTGTTTCCCTGAGGATACGCTGACGCAGTTCCAGGGTCCATTGCCAACAACCAAAAAAACGGTCCATCCCTGTAAGATCAATGTAATGTTCATCAATGGAAGCCTTTTCCACGACAGGGGCCGTTTCGGAAATGATCTCTGTCACCTGGGAAGAATACCTGCTGTATCTGTCCATATCCCCTCGTACCAGGACAGCCTCGGGACACAGCTGCCTTGCCAGTCTCATCGGCATGGCGCTGTGCACCCCAAACTTCCTCGCCTCATAGCTGCACGATGCCACTACTCCCCGATCAGATCCTCCTCCGATGAGAACGGGCTTTCCCATAAGGCTGCTGTTCAACAGCCTCTCTACGGACACAAAAAAAGTATCTAGGTCACAATGCACTACACAGCGTTCCATTATTTGAATTATTTGTTTTATATTTGACATTATTCGTGCCAATATGTTGACATCAATTATACCAATTTGAAATGAAAAGTCAAAAAATTTATTTCGCAGGGAATTTAAAATTTCTCAGGGAGCGCAAAAAAATGAGCCAGGAGGCATTGGCCGAAAGACTCTCCCTTACCCGGTCAAAACTGAGCGCCCTGGAAAACGGCCAGACACGGGCTCCCCAACCCGAAGATCTAGTTGCCTGCTCGGAGTTTTTCGGGATCAGCATAGACAGCCTGTTAAAAATTGACCTTGCCACACTGGGAGAACTGAAGCTGCGCGAGCTGGAGGCGGGCAACGATGTCTATATGACGGGGTCCCGGGTGAGGGTATTGGCCATTACGGTTAACAACGAAAACAGGGAAAATATTGAATATGTACCGGTAAAAGCAAAGGCCGGATACAGGTCCGGATACAATGACCCTCAATACATCGCAGAACTCCCCAAGTTCAATATTCCCAATCTTCCCCATGGAAGCACTTACCGTATCTTTCCGACTACGGGCGATTCGATGCAGCCCATTCCGGAAGGGAGTGATATTGTGGCCAAATATGTAGAGGATTGGACTAGTCTAAAGCCGGACAGCCCCTGCATCGTGATTCTCAAGGGAGAACAGGATTTTGTCTTCAAGCAGGTTACGGTGGGGAAAGGAAAGATCCTTTTAAAATCCTATAACGATCTTTATGTCCCCTATGAAGTCGAAGCAGGGGAAGTATTAGAAATCTGGAAGCTGGTCAAGTACCTGACCGATGAAATTCCGGAAAAAACCTCCGGGATGCGGCAGCTTTTGGAAATGGTCCGGGATATCAAGAGCAGCTTGGAAGATAAAAAGTAAGAGGCGAGATCTAATAAAGTGGAATAAAAATTGAAATAATACTCCAAAAACAGATTCCAAAGCTTAACCACTTAATGGAATCCATGTCTCCGCCCCGGTGAATATCTCATCCGATTATCATCCCTAAAAATTCGGGGAAGAAATATCCCAGGGAAAGTAGGTAGGTGTAGATAATAATAAACAAATCATACCAATGGAAAAGCCCATTGATTCACAAGCACATGAAACAATAGATTTTACCTTTGAAGGAATGTAACTCTTTGTACCTGCTCTTTTGGGAATGGATGAGAAAGCAACAAAAACCTACCAAACACTAGGACTGGTGTTTTTGGGAATGAATTCCATTGCCGACACTCCTGTAGGCATAAGAAAATCATTCCATTAAAACCCATCAAAAAGCAGATGCAGGATTGGCCATTTTGATTATTTCAAGAAGTACTCATCAAGAGAAAAAACATGGGTGTTTCACCTCGTCTTTTTCTCCATTGGCGGAGTGGATTACCTTTTGACTGATTATAACAGCGGTTCTTGATTTTATTTATTCCCTTTATCATGCTTCTAAGAAAACATATTTCCAGCTTATATTTGCTGACGTTAATACT
>DATGOS010000342.1:0-4123 GCA_035305725.1 Cyclobacteriaceae bacterium | reverse complement strand
ATGTCGCTAGTAGGGAAAAAAGCACCCGTATTTAGTTCATCCGCAGTTGTGGATGGAGAGGAAATCGTTGAAAACTTTTCTTTGGACCAGTACCTGGGCAAAAAAGACGTTATCTTCTTTTTCTATCCCAAGGACTTCACTTTCGTGTGTCCTACCGAAATTATTGCTTTTCAGGAAAAATTAGAGGAATTTGAGAAAAGAGGCGTAGCGGTTGTGGGTGCCTCCTGTGATACTGAAGAATCCCACCTTGCCTGGTTGGGCACCTCGAAAGAGGAAGGTGGCATCGAAGGCGTCACGTATCCCATCGTCGCTGATCCAGCCAAGGTTATTGCCCACAACTTCGGCGTACTCGCCGGAAACTGGAGTTATGATGAAACAGGTTTGATGTCCTTCGAAGGTCTGCCGGTGGCTTACCGGGCTACATTCCTGATTGATAAGGAAGGTGTGGTAAGGCATGAAACCGTCAATGACCTCCCTTTGGGAAGAAATATCGACGAAATGCTGCGGTTGATTGATGCGCTGAGACATGTCGAGAAGTTTGGGGAAGTATGTCCGGCCAACTGGGAAGAAGGCAAAGAGGCCATGCTTGCCACCAAAGAAGGTGTTGCCAGCTACTTGAGCAAAAATTAATCTCATTAGTTCTGAATAAAAGGCCTGCCGTTTGGGCAGGCCTTTTTTTGTCTATGAGCTGTGATTGTTAAAGGTTTGGTTTCTTTTGAACTTCACCTTATTAAAAAAATACCCCAAGGTCACAGTGCTCAGGAAAAAAACCAGCGTCGTCCATTCGTAGACCCGCTTACTGGATTTTTCGGCTGCAATTTCCTTGTCTTTTTCTGCCAGGGCTCTCTTTAATTTGCCAATATCCTGTTCCTGCTTTTGAGCAATAAATTTATAGTCCTCTTTTTCATAACCAAGCTCGGCAGTTTCAATCTTCTTCAACAACTCCAGTTCCGCAATGATTTCGTTGTCTTTTTGGACAATCCGCTCCAGCCACTCATTGGTGGCGATCATGTCCTTTTTCGTCCTGTTCCCAAAGATTCCCGACTCCCGGGATTCAGCTTCCCGCCATTGTCGGTGCAGCGTTTCACGTTCCGACACCAGCTTGTTCAGTTTCTCCTGTCCGAAAGACAACAACGGCAGCAAGAGCCACCATATCAGCAAAATTTTTTTCATGGCGCAATAAAGATCATTTACTGCGCCTGCTCAAAATACGTGCCTGCAAGACCTGGTCACCCTACCTTAGTCTTTTTCTACGGCCAGGGCTATATTTAATTCCTCCAACTGTGCATGGGAAATCGGACTTGGGGAGTCAATCATCACATCCCTTCCGGAGTTGTTTTTGGGGAAGGCGATGTAGTCCCTTATGCTGTCCGATCCACCAAAAACGGCGCAAAGCCGGTCGAGGCCAAAGGCGATCCCGCCATGGGGAGGAGCCCCGTACTCAAAAGCTTCCATGAGAAACCCAAACTGTTTTTGCGCCTCTTCGGGGCTGAATCCAAGGTGCTTGAACATCATCTGTTGCATTTGCCTGTCATGGATACGGATTGACCCTCCGCCGATTTCCACACCGTTGATTACCAGGTCATAGGCCTTGGCACGTACCTTTCCCGGGTCTGTTTGCAACAAAGGGATATCATCCAGATGGGGGGAAGTAAAGGGATGGTGCATGGCATGGAACCTTTGCCCCTCCCCGTCCCATTCCAACAGTGGAAAATCCACCACCCATAAGGGCACAAACTTACTTCTGTCCCTCAAACCGAGATCCTCTCCCAATTTCAGCCTGAGTTCGGACATTTGTTTCCGGGTGGCACCGGTTTCCCCTGAAAGCAACAGCAACAGATCCCCCGGCTTTGCTTCCATGGCTTCCGCCCAGGATTCAAGATCCTTTTGGTCATAAAATTTGTCCACCGATGACTTGAATGTGCCGTCCAAATTACATTTTACATACGCCAGTCCTTTGGCGCCTATTTGCGGACGCTTTACCCAGTCTGTCAGTTCATCCAGTTGTTTTCGGGTATAATCGCCGGCTCCGGGGGCACAAATGCCCACCACCAGCTCCGCGGCATCAAATACTTTGAATCCCCTGTCCCGGGAAAGTTCCGTCAAATCTGTCAGCTTCATCCCAAACCTCAGGTCCGGCTTGTCATTGCCATACAAGCGCATTGCTTCCGAATAAGTCATCTTCGGAAAGTCCCCCAATTCCAATTTTTTAACCTCGGAAAAAAGGTGCCTGATCAGGCCTTCAAACGCCGACAAGATGTCCTCCTGCTCCACGAAGGCCATCTCACAGTCGATTTGGGTGAATTCGGGTTGTCTGTCCGCCCTCAGATCCTCATCCCGAAAACATTTGACAATCTGAAAATACCTGTCAAAGCCGCTCACCATCAACAGCTGTTTGAAAGTCTGCGGGGATTGGGGAAGCGCATAAAACTCTCCCGGATTGATACGGCTGGGAACTACAAAATCCCTGGCCCCTTCGGGCGTACTTTTAATCAGCACCGGCGTTTCCACCTCTATGAATCCCAACGAATCCATGTATTTCCTGGTCTCCTGCGTTATCCGGTGCCTTAATTGCAGCTTTTCTCTTACGGTGTTTCTGCGAAGATCAAGATAGCGGTACCTCATTCTCAAATCCTCCCCACCGTCGGTCTCGTCTTCAATGATAAAAGGAGGAAGCTTCGACTTGTTCAGAATTTCCAGCCGGCTTACCTTCACCTCAATGGCCCCGGTAGGTATTTTATCGTTTTTGGCGGTTCTTTCTATCACCTTTCCTTCCGCCTGGATCACGTATTCCCGGCCCAGGCTCGCGGCCTTTTTCAACAGCGCCTCCTCTGACGACGCTTCTTCAAAAATCAACTGGGTGATCCCATACCTGTCACCAAGATCCACCCAGATCAGACCGCCCTTGTTTCTGACACGGTGAACCCAGCCGGACAAGGTCACTGATTTTCCCACATCCCCGAGCCGCAACTCTCCACAAGTGTGTGTTCTTAACATGTTGTTTGGTTTTTTGAACTGTCAAATATAGTAATTAAGCGGAAAACACGGGCTCCGTTGTCCCATGACAAGGATTTTTTAACGGCATTTTCTTGGACGGCGGGTATACGAAAAAAGCCTCTTTTGCCGTTACTTTGCTGTGAAAAGTTCCCGAAGAACCCAAAAAGTGCAAAAAACATTATTTGCGGGTGGGATCTTTTATTAATTTTGAATTAACTTAATCCCTGTTACATAATAATTAGAATCTTACGATGAGAAAAAACTGGATTTTTGCCTGCGGCATTTTCTTGGCGGCCGGGTGGTATGGCTTTAAAAGCTACAACCTTCCCTTTCTACAAAAGGAAGAAATAGTTGCCCAGGTTCCCGAAGAGGAAATTCCCGTGGAAGAAAAAGTGCTTTTTGGGATAAATGTAAATGAACTGGAAATTATTGAAGGGGTGGTAGAGAAAAACCAAACCCTGTCCACCATCCTCGGACCTTTTAATGTTCCTTATCAAATTATTGATGAAATCGCCAGAAAATCCAAAGATATCTTTGATGTCAAACACATCGCCTTCAATAAAAAATATACTGTACTCACGCCCAAAGATTCGGTCCATCCACAATTTTTTATCTATGAACCCAATCACATCGACTATGTTGTGTTTAATCTGAATGAGGCGGATGTTTACAAAGAATCCAAGCCGGTTGAATTAAGAAAGCGGGAAATAGGGGGTACCATCACCCGATCCCTGTACGTGGACATGGTAGAGCAGGGGATCGGGCCGGACCTGATCGATCAATTTGCCGATCTGTACGGTTGGACAGTGGACTTTCAAAGGCTGCAAAAAGGCGACAAATACAAAGTAGTTTATACCGAAAAGCTGGTTGGCGGTAATGTAGTGGGGATCGAGGGGATCCAATCCGCATTTTTTGAACACCTGGGCGAACCCAGTCATGCCATTCCTTTTGAACAGAATGGGCAGGTAAACTTTTTTGACCAGGACGGCAACAGCTTTAAAAAGGAATTTCTCAGGGATCCGCTCAAATTCACGCGGATCAGCTCCCGGTACAACCTGAACAGATTTCACCCGGTACAAAAAAGATACAAGCCCCACCTGGGCACTGATTATGCGGCCCCTCACGG
>DATGOS010000341.1:0-2050 GCA_035305725.1 Cyclobacteriaceae bacterium | reverse complement strand
AGCCGTTCCTTTGTAGGCAATAACGAGCCCCTGTACGTGGTGGACGGCCTTCCGGTGGCGGGCGGAAGCAGGACGGTGGACATCAATCCCAACGACATTAAATCCATCAACATATTGAAAGGACCCACGGCCGCCGCGCTTTACGGATTGAGGGCATCAAACGGCGTAATTGTGATCGAAACCAAAAAAGGAGAAGGCGCCCTCGGGGGAAAGCCCACCATCACCTTTGAATCCAACTATAATTTTGAGCAGCTGTCCAGGAAACCGGATATTCAAACCACCTATATGCAGGGCGAGGCGGGTAATTTCAATGCTTTTTCAGCCTTTGCATGGGGGCCGCGGATCGATTCCATGGGGGTCTACACCAACCAGCTTGGGGAACAAGAACAGGCGGCGGTTTATGACAATATCGGGGATTTGTTTAAGACAGGAGGCATATTAAATACCAATTTATCCGTGTCCAATGCCTATGAACGGGGCAATTATGCCATCAACCTGGGGTTTGCGGACCAGGAGGGCATTTTGGATAATACAGGTATGCAAAAAGTGAACGTGAAGCTTGCAGGCGGATATGACCTCTCCGAAAAATTACGGGTCAACACCTCCGTCAATTATTCCAATACGCTGATAGAAGGCGCCACGCTGCCCTGGTGGGCAACTTTCGCCATACCGCCTTCCTACAACCTCAAGGGAAAACCAACCCATGAACCCGGAGAGCCCTACAAGCAGATCAATTTCCGGGGTCAGCATGACAACTTTTACTGGGCCCTCGAAAACAATTATAACAGGAATAAAACCACCCGGACCTTTGGCAACATTAGTTTTGACTACACCCCGCTGGACTGGCTGTCGGTGAACTACCGGTTTGGGCTGGATGAATATACGACCCAGGCCAAATCGGTTGAGGAGAAAGGCTCCGGTTCTGGAAGAACAGATCCCCCCAGTGGCGGCAGCATTAGCAGCAACATGGTCAACCACAGGCAGTTGAATTCAAACCTGAATCTGACGCTGACCCGGAGCTTCGGGGATAATTTTAACCTGGATTTTATGGTTGGGAATGAATTTTATGATATCCGTTCAAATTCCCTGTCAAACAATGGCTCAGACATCGTCATTGGCGGGTTTCATCATATCTCCAATACCATGGTCCAGACCACCAATGAAAATCTTACCCGGAGCAGGGTGGTGGGATTCTTTGGCAATCTTGGTCTGTCCTGGCAGAACACATTATTCCTGAACGCTACCGGAAGGAACGACGTGGTGTCCAACATGCCCCGTCAAAACCGTTCCTTCTTTTACCCTTCCCTGGGAATGGGCATTGTCTTTACGGAGCTTCTCACGCTGCCGGAACAATTTCTCACCTTTGGAAAATTAAGGGCCAGCGTAGCGGAAGTAGGACAGGCCGGGCCCATTTACTCGACGGCAACGCTTTTTGGTCCGGGAGCGGCCACGGGAGGCTTTAGCTTCCCCTATCAGGGATTAAACGTATTTTCCCTTAGCAACCAACTTAACGGTTCAGACCTTCGTCCCGAAAACACCCGTACCTTTGAAATTGGTACTGACCTTCGGTTTTTCAATGACCGAATAGGGCTGGATTACACGTATTTTGATTCAAAAGCCAATGGACAGATTTACCGGGTACCGATTGCCATATCAACAGGCTTTGGCAGTGAACTGAGAAACGCCGGGGAGATGCGGATCAGAGGTCATGAGCTGATCCTGAACCTATCACCGATAGCCACGCCCAATTTCAACTGGAACCTGACCACCAATTTTTCGAGCTACACCAACACGGTCATCAGCCTTGCTGAAGGCATCGAACAACTTGAACTGGGCGGGTTTTGGGTGACCCTGGTCGCCAAGGAAGGGGAAGAATATCCGGCCATCCGGGGGGTAGGCTATGCCAGGGATCCCGCAAGCGGCGAAGTGGTGGTCGACAGCAGGGCCGTATTGCCAAACGGCAATCCGAATCCGCAATATGGCATGCCGCTGCGGTCCACGGAAGAAATAATCCTGGGCAATGCACAGCCGGATTTTGAAATGAGCTTCT
>DATGOS010000340.1:0-2699 GCA_035305725.1 Cyclobacteriaceae bacterium | reverse complement strand
CGTTGCCAGTGCTGCGTTAAATTTACCCGAGTTACCCAAAGCGTGCTTGGATGCGTTGGCAATTTCCTTTTGCCGAAGGCTGTGGTAAAAAATGGCAGACCGATATTGGCTTCCCCTGTCATTAAATGATCCCGTTGCGTCGGTTGGGTCAATTTGCTGCCAAAAAATATCCAGAAGTTCCGAATAGCTGATTACCGCCGGATTGAAGTAGACCTGTACAGCCTCCAGCTTGACTGTTTTATCTGCACTTAAGGGAGCGTTTCCCCCTTTGTTGTTGTCGGTACTATAACCCGAAACCACCTCCCGGACGCCATCAAGGGGCTCAAAGGCTGCCTCCAAAGCCCAATAACGCCCTCCCGAAAAAGTGGCCACTTCCTCGCCTCTTTGTCTCTGGGGCAGGGACTCGTCCTCTTCATTGGCCGCGCGGGAACAGCCTGCGTGCATCAGAAAAAAGGCCAAGGCTATGGGAATCAGCTTGCGCATAGCCAAATATACCCATTTTGTGTGAAGAATGTTTCAGGCCCTTAATCTTAGGGGTAAAATAGCTTTCGTTCGCGATCAAACGGAGTCTTGTACGGCTTCTTTTTGTATAAAGGCAGAAACCAGGGCCGAAGGGGTAGAAACTTTGGGAAGGTATTCATCCGCCAGGTCTTTTCGCAATTCATATTCCACCTCAAATATTAGCCCGTTCACAAAGACCTGGTCCATGTGTAGGTCCTTCGTGAAGTGATCGAATTTTCTTTCGCCTATTATTTCAATACCATATTTCCGGAAGACAGAAATGATTTTTCTAAAATTGGAGATCCTGCTTTTCATAATGATGGAGTTAATAAAAGCGGGGTGACATTTAACCTTGGCCCCTGTTATGGGCAGGACGAAAAGAACTCCCGTTTTGTCCCAATAAAAAAATATTTATCTAAATCCTTTTGAGACAGCTTCGTCGTGGGCATAGTTTTTCCATCCCAGTGAGGAAAATTCTTTTCCCAGTGCACCGCCCTCGCGGCTAAACTTCAGTTCCTTTACCTCAGCCTTTTCACCCTTTTTTAAGTCAGCAGGCAGCTTGCCTACTTTCCATCCCGAAGGTTTGGCAAACTTGCTTTCATCAAAGTCCTGATCTATCTGCCCCTCATCTACATCAGCCGTTGATATAGTATAAATGGTATAGACAATCCCTAACCCGATTGTTACCGCAACTATAATTAAAACAGTTCCCATCATTAATTTCCCGTTTCAGTTTTTTTGCTTTTCTCTTTTACCAACCCTTCTAAAAATCCTGGAAAAATTAAAACAGGTTTTGGATAGATGGATCCGTAATAGATTTGTTCCATGCAATTTAATGCAAATATTATGGTAAAAAAAGTAAATACCTAGCGGTATTTTAGTGATTTCTTTTGCATTAATGGAATAGTATTTCGTATATCATAATTTGTCGATTGTCGAAAAAATTTTTTTTATAAAAATGGAATGTTCTTGAAATGAACAGATTTTTATCCGCTCACCGGCTTGGAAGGTGTGTTTGAGAAGTTATGGAAGCCAGGAAAAAAATGCTTTGCGGATCATCCTTCGAGTGCCTTTCTGCAAAATTCCAGACATTTGCCCACTTCCTGTACCGCGTCAGAATTTTCCGGAATTTTATACTCCAGTTCGATGGTGCCCGGAAACTTATATTTTTCATCCCGCATCAATTGAAGGACCTTCGCAATAGGCGTATCCCCCTGTCCCCAGGGCATGTTTGTCTGCCCGTTTTCTTTTGAACGGCGGTCCTTCAGGTGCATGCTCACGATGTCCTTGTGCTTATCCCTGAGCAGGGGGAAGGGGTCGAGCCCCGCCGCCACATAATGGCCCAGATCCAAGTTCAGCGCATTATATCTCGACTGTCTCAGCGCCTCATCCCAGGCTGTATAGGTCTGCTGCAGGTGTCCATGGTAACCCACCCGCACCTTGTGCCTGGCGGCGTGCTTGCCCAGCCTCAGGCTATGGGTGGGATCTTTGGGGAGCTCAAGGGTCACATGGCTTGCATGTAAGGCCTTAGCCACCCTTAAGGCATAATCAATCTCCGCGTCACTGTTGTTCATGCCGAGAGCACTGGGTTTCCAGGCATAGATACTGACGCCAGCATCCGCGTAGGTTTTTCTTAACTGCTTAAACTTGTCCATGGAAGTCTTTGCACGCCAGTCTGCGGTTTCTTTGGCGAAGGAGTCTCTGATGCGGCGCATTTCCTCTTTTTCTTCCGGACTTTCAGGCTTTCGGGAAAATTTTTGCATTTGTGGAGCTCCGGCAAATTCCTCCGCGGTACCACCCATTAATTCGATGGCACTAACCCCACTCTCCAGGCAGTATTTTAGGACTGACTCCGCATCCGTAGGCATGCTTCTGAAGGAATAGGTGATCACGCCTATCTGTACTCCTGCAATTTTGGAATTGGGTTTGCCCAAGTTCTTTACAATGGCCGGGGCACCAAAGGAGGGACCGGACACAAGACCCGCTACAGCCAGTGCGGACACGCCTATAAACCGGCGTCGCGAAAATTCCTTTGTCCCCGGCTCATTTTTCATAATTATCAACTGGTTTGGCTTGTTTCAGGAAATAACAACAAAATTTGTTCCTCAAAAAATGGTTCCGGAGCCTATGCATTCTTCCCCATCATACCAGGCGACGAATTGTCCCGGGGCAATGCTTTTTTGCGGAGCATCGAACAG